>DAOVMB010000208.1 GCA_030630905.1 Sedimentisphaerales bacterium | reverse complement strand
TATCTATGGAGGTGGAAGTACTAACTCGCGGAGCAGAGATCGGAGCCGGGATAGCCAAACCACCACTGGGCGCTTGACCGAAGGGGGACGTTCGACGACCGATAGAAGGCGTTCTTCGAGAAGCCGAACGGGAACAACTGACCCGATGATGGACACACTCGGCCTTTATGGAAACGAACGCATGGGGGATGGTCGAGGAGGGACTCTAAGGAGAGGCCCGTCGATAAATGACGTTTATTATGATTACGATGAAATCACATTGAACAGGCTGACGGATTTCTCGAAGATACGAGAACCTATGCTGTTCTGGGCTCATGATGACACTCTTGAGCCGAAGAAGACCTACAGATACAGAATCCGGTTAGGTGTTTTTAATCCGGTGGCCGGGACGAATCAACTAAGTGAGCAGGATATATCGCAACAGAATAAAGTCACTTTATGGAGCGATTTTTCCGATGTCACCGAGCCGGTAGAGATTCCCGGAAGGTCGTACTTCTTTGCACGAGATATACAGGATGCCGCCAAGACCATCACCGTTACAGTCTGCCAGTATGTATTGGGCCATTGGTACAGCGAGGATTTCAAGGTAAGCAAGGGAGAAGTCATAGGGGATGTTATTGAAACCGAGATCGAAAAGGAAAGACCCCTACGCGGCCGCAGTGCAATCGGTCGCGGCGCAGGCGGACGCGGCGCAGATTACCTCGGAGACCGCTTTGCCGCTCTTGGCAGGCCCGAGGAGAAGACAAATGTGCCGGAGTCCATTGATTATAGCACCGGAGCTGTAATGGTGGATGCTATGTCGATAAATGATTGGTGGGGCGACAGAACTCTTCGCACCAGACATTATTTTAATATGCTATACAGTTTTGACGGGATCAATATTGATCACATGCCTGTCGGTACAGCGTACTGGTCCAAAGATATGCAGACTGTGTTTAACTACATTGCAAAATTAGAGAGAGAGCCGCAGGAGCCTTTCAAAGACTTCGGCTCAGGCAGACGTAGAGGCGCTCGTCCCGGGCAAGGCGAGTATGATGACATGGGAATATATGACGATCTCATGTACGACCAGATGGGTGAAATGGGCGGTGGTGGTCGGGGTCGTTATTAGTCCGAGCTTCTGACTTACTCTTGTGGCCGCGATCCTAAACCATCGCAACTAAGAAGTTGATTACTTAAACTGACCGATTTTCTTTGTCATACTGAGCCAAAGGCGAAGCATCTGGGCGGCGAATTGATTATTCGCAACGGGAAATTCTTCATTTTACTGCGTTTCGCTCAGAATGACAATATGAGCCAAATGCTTGTATAAGAAAAACTTGCGAACAACCTTGCGTTCAAATCGGTCAGTATGAGTTGATTAAATCGAAGATATTGGCCAACCACTCAAATTGTTGCTTCCAGCGGACATTTCGATCCGTCCTATAAAAACTAAAGATTACAGACTGATTTTGCCGATAGGCTTAATGACTGATAGGTCTATTTAAACTAATACGAGAAGCGTTTAACAAAGAAAGGACTCTAAAATGGAAAAAGGATTTGATGTGAAAGGGCCAGTTATAAGAACCATTTTGGTTATGGTAATAACGGCAATCGGCTTTGGTTTAGCCGGATGCGGCGAGGAAATGGCTAAAATTGAAGAAAAGCAGATCAACTTGCAGGCAATGGCAGAGGCTAATGCTCAACAAATAGCTGCTATAGGGGCACGTATCGAACAGAACCAGCAAGAGTTGCAGGCCGGACTTGAAGGGGTGCGGAATGATATCCGGAACGTTGCTGCCAATACTGCTGCTGTTAGCAAAGAGCAGGTGAAGTTGCAAGAGGCCGTGCAAAATAGTAATCGGCAAACAACTAACAAAATAGCTCTGCTTGAGCAGAACCGGAACGAATTGCAGGCCGGAATTGAAGAGGTGCGGGACAATACTCAGAACGTCGCTGCGGATATGGCGGTTGATATAACTAATGTCAAGGATGAGCAGACAAGGCTGTACGAGACGGTGCAAAGCAATAGCCGGCAGTTTACGAACAATGTGGCAGTGATTGAGCAGAACCAGCAGCAATGGCAAAGTAAGGTAGAAGAACTCCAGCAAAATTTTCAGGAAGTAACGACCAGAATAAGTACCCTTGGCGATGATCTATTGAAATTGCAGGAAGTTCTTCAAAGCAACATCCGGGAATTAGTCAGTATGATGGATCTGAGCAGTAAGGAACAGCTTAAGTTTCAGGAAAAGATTCGAAATGGCCTGCTGGCATTTGATAATTCCATAAGTTCCATCAAACTAAGTCAGGAAAAATTGCAAAGCCAGATTGAAGATGTGCAAAATAGTGCTGAGATTATGAGCAGCGAGCTACCCGCAGCCATTGAGCAATTAAGAGAGGAAGTGGCGCGTAACAGCTCTATGGAAACTGAGGAAAACCAACCGCCCACGGAGACTAACAACATAGAGTGACATTAAAGAAAACGCTGCGAACAGAATAATGTATTTGTTCGGCCCCGCATCCATTTGGCATAAGCGTAAGCTCGATTGGTGCGGGGCCGGCAATTTTACCAGCCGTTGTTATTTGCATTTCACTTCTAAATTCGTTATCTTAGTCCGGCATAAAACGAAGCAATGTGTTTCAGTTATCCGAAATTCTAAATTTAAATCGGCTGAGAAGGTATAAGATGTATCGCTCTTTGGTTATATTTCTTGCTGTATGCACATTTGTGTTGATTCCTGAAACGGCAGTATCGGTGCCTGCTTTTCCCGGGGCCGAGGGCTTTGGCGCCCAGTCGATCGGAGGCCGGGGCGGCAAGGTCCTCTTCGTAACGAATCTCGATGACGGCGGGCACGGCAGTTTGCGCGAAGCGGTGGAAACTGACGGACCCAGAACGGTGATTTTCCGCGTATCCGGAACGGTGACTTTGAAATCGGCAATAGTTATTTCAAAACCCTATATCACCATAGCGGGACAAACCGCCCCCGGCGACGGCATCTGTTTGAAGAACCACTCACTGGCTATCGCAGCCGACCATGTCATTGTCCGGCATATTCGGTGCCGGCCCGCAGACAATGCTGGGGCCGAGAGCGATTCTCTGTCGGTCTCATCAGGTCGTGACATTATCGTAGATCATTGTTCGGCAAGTTGGTCCGTGGATGAAACACTGTCGGCATCCTCAAGTGGCCGGCTCGGCAATGTTACCGTCCAGTGGTGCATTATTTCCGAAAGCCTGCACGATTCGATTCATCACAAGGGCCCTCACGGCTATGGCTCGCTCATACGCGGAAGTTTCGGCAACGGATACACCTATCATCATAATCTCTACGCCCATCATCATGCCCGGCTGCCCCGTCCCGGCAATTACAACGACCGCAGCGAGGATCCGGAAGGATTTGTACTCGATTTCAGAAATAACGTGATTTACAACTGGGCGGGCCGTTCCGCGGGCTATAACGCAGACGGATCAAACGGTACGAACAGCATCACAAAAATGAACTTCGCCGGCAACTATTATAAAACCGGCATCAATTCAACAGGTAACCTTGCATTCTCAGAAAGTACTCACTCCGCCAGAGCCTGGTTCAGCGGCAACTGCATGAACGGCAGCTATCCCGACGACCCGTGGTCGCTTGTGAGCTTCAGCAAGTTTTCAGACGAAGATATGGAAGCTTATAAACTCTCAAGTCCAATACCGGTCCCGGCAGTAAAGACGGATAACGCGTTTGCCGCCTACAAGCGTGTTCTTGCGGAGGCCGGCGCCGTGCTTCCAAAACGGGACGCCGTGGATATACGCATTGTTAGCGAAGTAAGAAACGGCACTGGAAAAATCATAGATGACGAGGACGAAGTCGGAGGTTGGCCTGAATTGAAATCCACCAAACCGCCTAAAGATTCCGACCGGGACGGCATGCCCGATGACTGGGAAAAACAACACGGATTCGATCCGGATGATCCCGCCGACGGAAATGGAGACACGGACGCGGACGGTTACACGAACCTGGAGGAATACATCAACAACATAAAACCGTGACTCTATCGAAATCCATTGGTGTATGGATTTCCGCCGGCATTTATTATTTCCATCTCGTTCTTCTTATAGTCGCGCTCGCCTGTATAAAAACATTCGGAGCATCGGACTGGGGAAATTCTTTCTCATGCATCCACTTGCCGTATCTTTCTAAAGAACGGTGATCGTCATTTACCTCAAAAGTTTTAAAACCAAAGTATACCCCTTTCTCACCGAGAGCCAAAGATATAAATGGCCCTATCATGGGGCACCTGATAACGAACCATGGTTCATCCCCTTTCCATGGATTTTGATTTGGCTTCCAGAATTTCGGCACCGGACGAATCATGTGCCCGGCGACAATGTCAAACTTCATGCCAACTCCACCGGCTTGATACCCTTTTGTATCATGGTCGAACCACAAGCCGCGTTCGAAGGAGCCTACGGACAAACTAATACCGCCTACGGCGCCCGCTCTGCAACCGGCAAAAAGTAAAACAAGAAGTAAGATTAGTATTAAGTATCGCATTTTAATTCCATCGGTGCGCCGATGGAGGACTATCTAATTTCGAACTTCTCTTTGAAGAAACTCAGAGATTTCCTTTCGGCATACGGTAAATACAGGAATGAGCCATAATGGCCCGACAACAAATAAACCACCTCCGGCTTACCCATAGCCTTCCAGAGCTGGTCGCAGCATTTTCTGGGAACAACTCGATCAAACATTGCAGTAAACATCAAGACATCTCTGGCATCCGCATACTGCGCCAACCTGAGAGGATCAGTTATAACTTTATCGGACAATTCGGCATATATTATTTCTGAACTGATGCCCATTTCGATCAGCTCTTCCATGTATTCCCTGATTTCTTTTTTGTCGGAAAGAAGATTTATGTCTGCAATGCTGCCGCCGGCAAGGCCGATTACAGCACACTTCAATCTTTCATCCACTCCGGCGATCATGCTTACCCTTATGCCCCCGAGACTCAAACCTAAACAACCAAGTCTGTTGCCGTCGACTTCTTTTCTTTCGACCAGGTAGTCCAGTATCTGTCTGTTATCCAAAACGGTTTGTCTGAAGTAATTCTCAACTTCTTCCGCGGTCTCGGTATCGTCCAGATCGACATGGCGATTATGTACAACGGCACAATTAAATCCGTTTGACGCAAAAAGTTTGACAAAACCCCTAACGGAGAAATCGATTCCGCCCGATATCGGCAAAACAAGTATTGTCGGGAATTTGCCCGCCTTTTTCTGTACGTAGAAGTCGATCATTATATTCTCGGTGCCGAAGACATTCAGGGCCGACGGAAACTCTATCCTCTCGACGACATAGCGTTTCTTTTCGCCGATCTTTTCAACTTTTGCTTCGATCTTTTGCTTGGGATAGCTGTAGTATTCCAGCAATTCCGCACTTCTTTTGCTGGGACCTGTATAATCCGGATCACATT
>DAOVMB010000455.1 GCA_030630905.1 Sedimentisphaerales bacterium | reverse complement strand
TCTAAAAATTTGATTTTTCTGGTTGCAAAGGGACCTTTTCAATGATTATTGACGATTGACTATTGATTATTTGTATAAATTAGAGGAATTTTGCGGTTTTTAGGCTTTAGAAGTGGATTATCGATTGATAATCAAAAGGATGCCTAACGGCATTGATGATTACACGCGATGTTTGGGATTTCCGTGAAATTTTGAAATAATCTCTCGATTTATCTTGACCGATAATGATATTAGCAATATAATATAATTATGGAAGATATCGAATTTAGCTGGGATGCACGAAAAGCCAGGCAGAATTTGCAGAAGCACAAGGTCTCGTTTGAGGAAGCTGTAACGGTATTTTACGACGAAGACGCTATTGAATTCTTTGATCCTGAGCACTCAGCCGATGAAGATCGATTCCTCATGCTCGGCCTGAATGGTCGTTTGAAGACTACGGTTGTGAGTTATTGTTTGCGAAGGAAAGGTTCAGAAATTCGGATTATTTCCGCACGTAAAGCGACAAAGAAGGAAGAGAAAGTATATATCGAAGGAAAGAAATGAAGAAAGAATATGACTTTTCAAAAATGGACGGCCGTAAGAATCCTTACGCGAAGCATCTAAAGAAGCAGGTAACGCTTCGGCTGGGAATGGATGTGATCGAATATTTTAAGGGTTTGGCCGAGGAAACGGGGATTCCCTACCAGAACCTGATCAATCTTTATCTGCGTGAGTGTGCGCATTCAGGCAAAAAGCTAACCTTAAACTGGGCATCTTAAAAACAGCATTTTGAAAAGGGAACAGAATAGCGGAAAAAAATAATAGATCCCTGTAAATCTGCGGTCAATTCCTACTTTCTGACACGGAGATACACAGATTTACACATGCTTTATCTTTAAACCGTGTTCACCGGTGTTAATCAATGTCTAAAAAATATTTGATTTTTCTGGTTGCAAACAGATTCTCTGCCGATATAATAGGTGTTATGAACGAAAAACGTACAGTTTGTTCGACCTTCAGGGCTATTATTAGCCTTAGCCTGCTCCTGCGCCGCTTGGCGCAATAACGAAACTTCCCCCAAAATCTATTCTATCCGTTGTTTTTTCAGTAAATTCTTAGCAATTTGACCCTGCTTGGGACATAATCAGGCCCAACAGGGCTGAAAATTAACGATTAACCGCAGAGAACGCAGTGAACGCAGAGAAAAGGTTGAAATCAGAAATCTCGGCGGGCCCTGCGAACTCGGCGGTAACAGGAGAAAGAAAATGTCTAAAGAAAAAGTACAAATATTCGACACGACGTTGCGTGACGGCGAGCAGGCCGCGGGGACGCGCTTGGGGGCGAGAGAGAAGGTTGAAATCGCCCGTCAGTTGGTGCGGCTGAACGTCGATATCATCGAGGCTGGCTTTCCCGCATCGTCGCCGGAGGATTTCGAGGCAGTGAGGCTGATTTCCGAGAATATCGAAGGGCCCGTCATCTGCGGCCTGACCCGGGCCAGGAAAGAGGATATCGACGTCGCCCAGAAGGCACTCGCCAAGGCCAAGCGGGCCCGCATCCATACGGGGATCGGCGTCTCGGAAGTCCATATCGTGGGAAAATTCGCCGACGAGAAGTACGGCAAGACGATAGGTGAAAAGCAGGCGACGATTTTGAAAATGGGCGTCGAGGCGGTTAAACATGCGGCTCAATTTGTCGACGATATCGAATTTTACGCCGAGGATTCCGGCCGGGCCGACCGGGCTTTCCTTTACGAGATACTCGAAGCCGTGATCGATGCCGGGGCAACCGTTTTGAATATCCCCGACACGACGGGCTATGCCATGCCGGAGCAGTATGGCGCCCTTATGCGGGAGATACGGGCCAACGTACCGAGCATCGACAAGGCGATCATAAGTTGCCACTGCCATGACGACCTTGGGTTGGCGGTCGCGAATTCGCTTGCCGGCGTGAAAAACGGCGCCCGGCAGGTCGAAGGTACGATAAACGGCGTGGGCGAGCGGGCCGGCAACGCGGCTATCGAAGAGGTCGTTATGGCGATCCACACCCGGCGTGACTTCTTCGACGACGTCGAGACCAATATTAACACGCGCGAGTTCTCTCGCACAAGCCGGATGGTGGCCGATATGCTCGGAACGCCCGTCCCGGCCAATAAGGCGATTGTCGGCCGCAATGCGTTCGCGCATAGCTCCGGCATTCACGTGGACGGATTTTTAAAGAAGCGCGAGACGTACGAGATTATGAGACCCGAGACGATCGGCCTGGCCGAGAGCCGCGTTGTTTTGACGGCGCGCACGGGACGGCACGGGCTGCGTCACCGCCTCGAAGAGATGGGATACACGTTGTCCAAGGAAGAGCTGGAGAAGACGTACGAGCGATTTTTAGCCGTGGCCGACAAGAAGAAAGAGGTCTTCGATGAGGATCTTGCCGCGATTATCAGTGACGAGATTTATATTGTCGAGCACGTTTATCATTTGGAATATCTGCACGTGGCCAGCGGGACCGGCACGCTGCCGACGGCGAGCGTCAAAATGAAAATTAAAGACGAAATCAAACAGGCTGCCGCCTGCGGTGACGGCCCGGTCGATGCGGCGTACGAAGCCATTCGCCAGGCCACGGGACTGTCGCCGAAGCTGGAAAGCTATGCGATTCGCGCTGTCACCGGCGGCAAAGAAGCGCTCGGCGAAGCGACGGTTCGAATTACCGAAGACGGCAGAATATTCACCGGCCGGGGCATCTCGACGGATATCATCGAGGCCAGCGCGAAAGCTTACGTCGACGCTATCAACCGAATGGTCGCGGCCAAAGAAAAAGGCGGGAAGACCGACGTCAAAGCGGAACTTTAATTAACGGAGAATAGAGAAGAAAATGGGAATGACATTAACCGAGAAAATTCTGGCAAGAGCCGCCGGCAAGAAAAAAGTTGTGCCGGGCGAGCTTGTCGATGCAAAGATCGATATTGTGATGTGTCACGATGTCACGACTCCGCCGGCGATTTCAATGCTGGAAGAGAAGGGCATCGACAAAGTGTTCGATCGCGAAAAGATTGTGGTGACGCCGGACCATTTTCAGCCGGCCAAGGACATCAAGAGCGCT
>DAOVMB010000008.1 GCA_030630905.1 Sedimentisphaerales bacterium | reverse complement strand
TTTTAATACCAAATTTGCATTAAAAAAGCAACTGTGAAGCTGTAATCCTCCCTTCACTTTTATTTCGGTATTAAAAAATACGTAGTCACCACAATTGACAACATCCTTACGTCCGTGTAAATATGTAAGAAGCGGTTTTTGAATTTTTTCCGAGCCCCTGTTCTTTTTCAGTCCTCCTTCGGACAGGGGCTTGCCTGATATCTGGCTTCGGCAGGGGGATGATGATGTATAAAACACCTTGCCAAAGGTGACTCAATTCGCTGTGGATTCACTTCAAAACAGTTTTGTAGCAAATGCTTGTATTGCCAAGATAGACATGATAGTCTATTGAGAATGGGGCTCACCATCATAGTTGAGCGGGTGCAATTAGAAATATTGGATCATGCGGCGGATCGAAAGCAAAGGTGTAAAGATGAAAAACAAATGGATTTTAATGCTCAGATATACAGTCAGCGTGTTTACATTGACACTGGTTGTTGCCTGCTCACCGGGCTGCGTGAGCATACACAAGGCAGCAGAACAGGGTGATATCGACCGGATTAAGTCATCGCTTGCGATGGGAGCCAATGTCAATAGTCGAACATTATTTGGCGATATGGCGACTCCTCTGCACAGGGCAGCAGCGGCCGGCCATCTCGAAACCGTCCGGTTTCTTATCGATCAAGGCGCCAAAGTGAACAGCAAAAATGAAGCATCCGAACTTCCTATTCACTATGCAGCCGGGAACGGCCATGCGGATGTAGTAAAATTACTCATCGATCACGGTGCGATTGCCTCAGGCATGGCTCTGGGCTACAGTACAAAGAGCACTCTGGCCTACGCCGCCAGGGGTGGGCACATTGAAGTAGCCAGAGCCTTGCTTGATCGCGGCGTTAATGTCGATGGGGGCGGATCATCGTCACCCCCGCTCATAATTGCATCCGGCAACGATGACGAAGAGATGGTGCGGATGCTGCTGGAACGGGGCGCCGATATTAAGGCCAAGGCCAACTATGATCAGACGGCCCTCCATCGGGCGGTAGGCCGGGGCAGTATAGACATAGTTACACTCCTGTTGGAGCACGGGGCTGACGTGAATGCTCGGGGTCATTACAATAAGACGCCGCTCCATTTAGCTGTGGAAAAGGGCCGGCTTGATATCGCAGAGCTTCTGATCGCCAGCAGCGCCGATGTTAACGTCATAGATTCAAATAATCGCACGCCGCTTTTCACCGCAAAATGCAAAGACGATGAGGACATGATGCTCCTTCTTTTAAGAGCCAGTGCCGATCCAACAATCAGCAGCGGCGGCGTGTCGTATGAGGAATACTTCCGCGAACTGAAAGAAAAGCACGGCTTGATAAAAAATAATCCGTCGGACTCCGGGCGTAAGTGAGAAATTCCTCTTTGGTCTCGGCGCTGATATCGAGCGATGAGAATTGTTCAGGTCTTTTACCCATTCGTATAAGCCGGACACTATGTGGACAGAATTGTACTGATCTCTGTGTCATCTCTGTAGTATTCAACGAGGTGGTAGCAAAAAACCTTGCCGTCACATTTATCCTATATTCGGTTATCAGTTTTCCATAAATGCTATTTGCCTGATCTCCATTTCGCCGAAATTTTGCTATAGTGTCCAGCCTTGCCGCGATGGCGGATTGATAAGCCGGTTCGCCTCGTCGCAGTTGGTAAATCTCATATTCCTGCTGTCCCACTCGAGTTTTTGCCCTAACATCTGCATTGCAATGATTCCCAGCCGTGCAAGTTCCGTCAGAGGTCCGCCGTAATCGAAATTCGACCCGGCTTGTCCGCCATTCTTGATCGCCTGCAACCAATCTTGATGATGACCCCTAACGCGCGGGATCGTCGGTTCGGGTCGCTCGTATGCCTTCATCTTTGGCTCGGGGATGATCCGAACTCCGCCGGCGCCGTGCGAGCCGTACATGATTTTGCCTTTTCTGCCGATCACAATCGCTCCAGTCTTACTTAGCTTTCTGCCCTCTTCCAACTCGGCAGGACGCGGAATCTCTCTCTTGCCACTGTGCCAGATAAGCTTGACGGGGCCGCGCTTACCTTTGGCCGGAAACTCGAACGTTATCACCGAACCGTGCGGGAACGTGTCGGCGTGCTCTTTGGGATCGTAGCCCTCGGCCTCGGCCTGAATTGTCTTCGGGGCGCCCAGATCCAAGGCCCAAAAGACCGGATCGACTACGTGACAGACCCAGTCGCCAATCGTTCCGGAACCGAACGGCATCCAGCCTCGCCAGCTATCCGGTGCGTACATCGGATTGTACGAGCGATGTTTGGCCGATCCCAGCCAGAGGTCCCAGTTCAGCCCGGATGGAATGTCGTGAATCTCACTTCGCTTCGACAATTGGCTTATCTTGCAGTGGTTTGCAGTGCAGCCTGCGTGGACTTCGTAAACCTCGCCGATGGCCCCGTCCCAAATCCACTCGCAGAACATGCGGATAGAATGAGCTGAATGTCCCTGATTGCCTAATTGTGTCACTACCTTATGCTTGCGTGCGGCTTTGACAAGCTCTCGAATTTCGTAAATCGAATGGGCCAGCGGTTTTTCGCAGAACACGTGTTTTGACCTTCTGATTGCATCCATACAAGCGACGGCATGTGTATGATCCGGCGTGCAGACCGCTACCGCATCGATCCGGTTATCCATCTCATCCAGCATTTTGCGAAAATCCTGGTACACTTTGGCGCTGGGATGTTTTTCAAATGCTCCCCCTGCTCGCTTGGTATCCACGTCGCACAAGGCAACAATGTTCTCTCCGCCGCAACCGCCAACGCTCGCACCGCCTCTCCCGCCGGCACCGATAATGGCAATGTTAAGTTTGTCGCTGGGAGCTGTTCGGCCTGCTCCTCCCAGTACGTGACGCGGCACAATCGTAAACGCCGTCACGGCCCCGGCGGCTCCTTGCAAAAACTCACGTCTTGAAGTCTTTTTGCTGCCCTTACTCATAATGAAGTCTCCATATATAATATCTAACGCAGGTTCTCGCCCGCGTTGCTATGAATATATTTCAGCGCAATTTTGGCATTATATTATCGAATCGATTCTTCCGGCAGCTCCATTTTTACTCCTTCGTCAAGGGGCATCTTGTCCGGTAACGCACTGGTTTGTTTGAGCAGACGGGCCAGTTCGGCCTTCAATTCTGCGACGATAGGAGCATATTTCGGATCATTGATAAGGTTATTTTTTTCGTTCGGATCTTCCTTGAGGTTATACAACTCGGCTATATGGCGGTCCGGCCCGCCGTCACCGTGGGGATAGTGTACATATTTCCACGTATCGGTACGGACACCTCGCACGTTGGGCGTATAAGGGAACTGTTTCTCGTAGTTGTATTCGTAAAGCCATGATTTTCGCCAGCCTTTTTCATTTCCCTTCAGCAGTTGCTTCCAGGACTTGCCGTGTATGTTTTTGAGCGGCCTGGTCAGGCAGATATCAACAATCGAAGGAGCCATATCAATATTAAGAACCTGCTGTTTGATAACTGTGCCGGGTTTGACCAGCTTCGGATAACGAACGATCAGCGGAACACGGATGCTTTCTTCGTGCATGGTTCGCTTGTCGATCATGCCGTGTTCGCCGAGCAAAAATGAATTATCGCTCGTAAAGATTATGAGCGTATTATCGAGCTCGCCGATCTCGTCGAGTGCTTTGTAAATCTCGCCCACACTGTCGTCAACTGAGTTGATAGTGCCGGTATAACTTCGGACGAACGTACCAAAAATATCGACGCCCTCAGGACGTTTGTCCGGGAAATCTTTGCGGAAACCGTAGAGCGGTCCGTAGATGCCGTGCCACGTATCCAGCCGCTCGGTCACCCATTTCGGCTTGGTTTCCAGATGAAAGCCGGTCTCGGGATAAGGGACCGGGACATCGTCGTAAGTGTGTTTGTATTTTTCTTCGGGGACAAAAGGACCGTGGGGGGCCTTGTGCCCCAGGATCAGCATGAACGGCTTATCAGTTTTGCGCTTGCCTTTCAACCAGTCCGAGGCCATGTCGGTAACGCATGAGGTATAGTAGCCTTTGACAAGTCGGCGAGTTCCGTTGATATTGAAGGTGGTGTCGTAGTATTTGCCCTGGCCCTTATGTGTAATCCAGTAATCGAAGCCGGGACGTTTTTCGTCATCCTGCTCGCCCATGTGCCATTTACCGATATAGGCTGTGTTATAGCCGGCCTCCTGCAGACGGCGGGGGTAGCTCGCCAGGTTCGTAGGATAATCCGTGAAGTTATTCATCACGCCATGCGAGTGGGCATATAACCCGGAAAGAAACGACGCCCGGCTCGGCGAGCAAAGACTGGTCGTGACGAACATGTTCTCGAACAGCGCTCCTTCTCTGGCCAGTCTATCCAGATGAGGAGTTTTTATACCCAGCAGCGGTTTGGGCATAATCCCGACACAGTCCCATCGCTGGTCGTCGGTGAAGATAACGACGACATTGGGTCGATCTTTGCTGCCGGATGTCGTTTTCGGAGTTTGACAACCGCCGAGAACCAAGCCTGTCGTTGCCAGACCGGCTGTTTTTAAAAAATCCCGGCGTCCAATTTGAGTCGTATTCATAATACCTCCATGCTTTTCGGCTCTTGTCTTAATTTATTTTTTGCAGATGCCCGTGCTATCATTATTCTTCAGCCACTTTGTGGCGGAGTATCTGCTGAATGCTAATAAACATGATAATGCGCAGATTGTCAAGTGCGGCAAAAAGACCCGGTTAAGGTTGCCTGGCCCCTGGAAAGCGGTAAGTATCCATGAGAGTCTATTGGCCGGGTGAAGGATTCGCCGCGATCCAATTTTCCGGATCGTTGCCGTAATCGGCGGGCACAATACGCGTCAGAGATTGGCCTGTCCCATCCGGCTCGGCGGGCCAGGGGTCATCGCCGACGGGATGAGAACCGTCGCTGTAATTGACGCGGTCAACGCGGATATAATAGCGCGTGTCTTCGACCTGGTCGCCAGGTTTAGAGAGTTGTATCTTCTCGCCGGCATTGTTTAGTCTGCCTGTGCCCCATTCGAAGATTTGTACGCCGCCGCTGGCAGCAGGATATGCTGAATCAAATGCCGCCAGGTCCTTGACTAAGAGCAAATACTCGCCGGGTGCCATCGTGGTGCCGAGTGGAAAATCAAAGCTGATTCCGTTGCTGTCGTCGGCGAGCCGCCAGGGAACGTCAATGAGTTGTTCATTATCGTACTCGGCCAATGTAACCGCCGAATCGCTGATGTTGAGCAATTCGATATACTCCGTGTCGCGGGCATCCTGCCCGCGATCCGAGGGCGGGACGCCCTCGACACTGACGGGATTGTACATAATCTCGCTGATTACTATTGGGCCGACCTTCGGATAGGCATTGGCGCTACCCGGAGTGTTCTGGCTCATAGCCACGAAATTGTACGTGCCGGTACTTTTCTGATAGCGGCCGAAAGCAACGCCGGTTTCCGAAGCATCAAATTTCTCCTGATCGCTGTATCCGGTCAATACACCGTCCCGCCCGGAGTGCATATAGAGCGTTTCACCGTTCTCGCTGAGGGCGAAGGGCACATGACAGCCCGGATCTGTGGCGAGGCCATCCTGGCCTTGTTTTTTTTGCGAGGGCGGGACGCCCTCGCCACAATTGCCGAAATGCAGGTCTTCATAGAATACAATGTAGCCGTATGGTTCGATTGTAATACCGGCGGAAATTTCGTATTTCATAAAGTCAATAGAACTGTCGCTCAGGAACCAGCCGCCGATATTGATGGCAGCGTCAGTCGTATTGTATAGCTCGATCCAGTCAGAAGCGCCGGCGTGTGAATGAGTTAAGAGTTCGTTAATCACCACCTCGCCAAGTGCCGGAATCTCATCCGTATCGTCCCAGCCGGGCGAGCCGCCGGGATTGGCGCTGGGACGCCAGGCGCTCTTCCTGTCCCATTGGTCAAGGTCTGTGCCGGTTGGATCTTTTATAGTCAGAGAGAAATCCATACCATCGGTAATATCGTACCAGCCGTCTTTGTACCCGAAATCCAGAATCGTGCTGTTGGTTGAGTCTTCCAGTTTGATATTTTCTCCGCTATTGGATAATTGCCCGTCGTATGGGCCTAAAACCTGTACGCCGCCGGGCACGGTGTATCGCGAAGCAAATGCGGCTTGATTTTTTACGACCACGACATAATCGCCGGCAGCTAAAGTTCTGCCGGGGAGGTTGAAAGAAATTCCGTTTGTAAATTTCACGCCGGTTAATGGAAGCGGGGTGGTTCCGCTATTCTTCAGTTCGATGTACTCATACTCCTGGCTGTCAAAAACATCCCTCTCTGCCGGGTTGTACATCACCTCCGTAATCCGAAAGTATCTCTGCTGGTCGCTCGGATCGCCCGGGTAAGTAAGGGCGTTGACCGGAGTCCCGTTGCTGTCGAGAAGATTTATAGTTTCTCCCCAGCTTGAGAGATGGCCTTTGTAGTTGCCCTGTACCAATAATTTCAGACCTCCCCTCGGAGTTCTCGATCTATTGCGGAAGGCCACGGTATTTGGGGTGACATAGAGTCTGCCGTTTCTTGGAATGACGGTGCCCGGCGGGAATAGATGTTCCACGCCGCCTTGAAGCCTCCAACCGGAAATATCAACCTCGAAGGCGTTGGGATTTGAAAGCGAGATGTATTCTTCGTCCTGGTTGCCGGAGAAAGGATTGAAATCGATTGCACCGAAATTAACGGTTACGTTGGTCGGCTGGGCGTCGGGAATGCCTGCATTCTGGTTGTAACCGGGATTGTGGATGCTGTGGTTTTGGAACAGGTGCCGTCGCCGGACCGTCAGATAATCGGTCTTTATCCTTTCGAGGTTACTGTACCATCCGCTGGAGCCTAATTCGTTGTCGAGTTGCGCCCTTAGTTCGTCGATTCTCTTTTCGAACTTGCGTTGTGCTAAAGGTGTATTCGGCGGCTGGAGCAGCTCGTCCATCAGCGTTCGCAACCGGCGGAGATACATCCTGCGAATTACCTCGTTGTCGTGAAGGGCGTCGATCAGGCAGTTCCACTGGCGGTCGTTCTTCTGGTGTTCGGAACAACCGTAGAACGGATGGCTGGGAGAGCGTATATCTCCCGGCCAATCCTTGTCGGCGATGACGCCGCCGATACCGTTGTTAAGACCGAAAGTCAGGTCCTTATCCCAGGGCAGGAACATCCACTCGTTTGTGCCGCCGGGATTGTTTACGGGATCCCATGTGTCACGATATGCGTAGTAGTTCTTGTGGGTATGGTCGTTTTCGTGCATGATTACCGATGAGGCCCAGTAGTTTATCATGGCGGGGATATTGACGTTGTCGAACACGAATTGATCCCGGTTGGAATTGCGGGTATCAATGCCTCCGGCTAGGGCCAGAAGATCGCTGGAGTCCTCGTCCAAGCGGGTCTTTTTCCTGTGGATGCCTTCCCCGTCGATTCGTCCGTTTTGCAGGTCGTCATACATTTTATACAGCGCGCCGTCCGGATCAAGATTGTTTCTGCGCAGCATGTCCCGGTCCTGCTGTTCGATGAAAATGCGGACGGCCAGGTAACGGCCGTTGCGCCTGACGTGCATGGGAAACGAAAGGCTGCCGGGCTGGCCGGCGTTAACATAAGTCTCCCAACTCAGGACCTGACGTATGTAGGTTGAGTCGCCTCCCCGTTCGTTCAGATTAATCTCGTCCACTCGCGGCAGGCCTGGATCGAAGCGAAAATGATGGCCGTCATTGAATTCGAACTTTCGCCCGTGAGTAGTGTAGCCACCGCGAAGGCGTACGAAAACATTATCGTAGAATTCACCGTCATAGAACACGGATGCCCGGGTGCCTGAGCGGCTGCCTGCGGCGCCGGTATTTTCGACGAAGTACTGAAAGACAGGCAGCGCGGTGTGAATGGACGGGTTGGCCACCACGGCGCCAAAGTATTCGGGCGATTGTATTCTGCCTTCTTTCACGAGAAAAAGAGGGCTGTGGGAAATATTGTACTGGGTATCGAACGAGGTAAGCTTCCAGCGGACCATATCACCGGGCCCGTATTCGTCGGCGGGAATTACAGCGGCGTATATGCCGTCGTTGGCCGCTCCGTCATTGTGAAGTCCGTCATCGAACATTGTTACGCTGGTGTTGGCTCCGAAATTGACACAATAGACCAGTGATACTCCCGCGATAGGTTCGAACGTCTCTGTCACCTCGGCCCTGATGATCAGGTCTTCGTTGGCGTTAGGTTGCGGCGGATTCTCCGTGGCGTTGCGGATGGCCGGTCCGAGATTGGCGACAACTCCGGCGTTTTCTTCGCCGGGTGTGGGATTGTGGAAGTGACCTTCGGCAACCGAGGAAAGATCGACTGATTCAAACTCTGTGGCGATCAACTCCGGCAGAATCAGCAGGTCCGAACTTCCCAGGCTGCCGTTCAGGCCGTGAATGGCCAGCACATTAAAGCCCACGACAAGCAAGTCCTTATAGGCGCTTATGTCAAAATCCTGAAAATTGACGGCGATGTTATCATCACGGTTGGCGTTAGCGCCGGAATTCCAAGTTAACTCAAGAAGGCCGGGAGCATTGTCCCTACCAAGCTCATGGCCGTTCAGATAAGCTACAAAACCGTCTTCGTATTTCATGCGCAACATCAATTCGTCGATGATCGAGACATCAACGACGATAAACGGAATGCGGACGAATACCGTCTGGTTAACGTTTCTCATCGCGCGAACGTCAAGGCCGATCAGGTCTCCGTAGTCGTAGCCGACGCCGGTGTTGCCCCCGAGCCATTGCGAGTCGTCAAATGCCGGCTCGGTCCAACTCAGGCCAAGCGAGCCATCTGTTGGAATTAGTGCCGTTGCAGGTCCGGACTCCGCTATGAGCGTCGTTTCAGTAGCCAGGCCGGCCGCGTCACTGCTAAGCCCGTAAGAAAAGTTACCGAACTGCTGTGGATACTCGTAAGCGTTCTCGATTGCTTCACCGTCAGGTTTGACAAGTGCCAGGAAACCGGCGCTTCCGGTGAGCATGAAGTTGGTGTGCAGTTCATCATCCGGATCGTCCCGGTCTTTTCCTGAAGCGAAGATAATCTTAAACTGGCCTGGTTGGATATGGACGGACGGAAATTTCCATCGTTTCAGATTGTCGGTGCTATCAGTTAAATACCAGCCATTCAGGTCGATGGCTACTTCCATCGGATTATATATCTCGATCCAGTCGGACGAGTCACCGTCTTCGTCCAGAAGCTCTCCGGCGTCCAGTGGCGGCTTACTGCCGTTGATTGCCATAAACTCACTGATAATGAGTGAAGGCTCCTGTATGTCCGATTCCTGTGCCATGAATGCATAATCAGATACACGTGGCGCCGAACGATTTTCATCCACCCACCGTTTGGGCACAAATCCCGGATTACTGAAAACGTCCCCGCTCTCGGAGTTTGAACCGCCCTGAAGATATGGTGTCTGAGCGAACACGAGCAATCCGACAGCCAGTAATACCATAGACAAAGGCGCTTTTGGTATCCCTCCGCGGCCGTTCGGCTTTATGCCGTATTCGTTCTGTAGGTTGCCGATTGCTATATGATGATTTACCTGCATTTCAGAACTCCTCAGAAAAGGCGGAACGACCGCCGAAAGTTTCTTTCCGTTGCTTCGTACATTTATATTAATGAACCAAGCAGGTAGGGCCTATACCGAGCCAACCAGTATAGGCCCCGAACTGATACAAACTTTTTTATCATTACCGCCCAGCGATAATTCACGAACGCCCATTACCACGCAGGCCAGATGAGCTGAGCGCAAAAACGAATAAAATAATTTTCTAAACGTAATAAACCTACTTCAAGATAATGAAATTAAGCAATAACTGGTCTCAATAATTTCACTAAATTCTACCTATGTCTAATCAGGACAGATATTTATGGCTTGGCGACACCTCCTTCCAAAGCCTCGAATCAGGCTGTTGTAGATAGAAATATGCAAATTCAGCCATAAAGCATAAGCTATACTGTTTTTATAGCAGAATTGAAGCTTCTCTACAAGGAAAATCTTGTCCGAACCCGGGCCTTTTTATTCTCAGAGCAATTCGCAGTATCTGTGTGCTGCAAGAATACACTTTATCTAATACTCATAAGGCGTTGTGGTGTTGTTTTAGCTTTTCTTCCTGGCAATTCCTGCTATGCAGTATATTTATCAAACTGTGATTTTAGCTATTTTAATGTTGCAGTAAAGAAGATTTGGGGGTATAATACTACTATAAATCGAGTAAGGATCTAAAAACACAGGAGATCACTAAATACGGCAGAACAGAATAAACGTTTTGCGCATCTCATAGAATAGATAGAAGTTTAGCAGCAGATATATATACAGAGGAGTTTGGTTATGTACAAGCGAAGAACAGGTGGCTTTACATTGATAGAACTTTTGGTTGTAATCGCTATTATTGCATTGTTGATGTCGATTTTGATGCCGGCCCTGCAACGGGTAAAGTTTCAGGCCAGGAGTGTTGTATGCATAAGCAAGCTCAAGCAGTGGGGCCTGTTTTTCTCGATGTACGCCGAAGACAACGATGGCCGGTTCATGCTGGGCTTTAGTAACCAACCTACAGCTAATCGGTGGGTCTATGCGCTTGGGGACTACTATAAATGGGATGATGAGTTTACCTGTTGTCCGAACGCGACGAAGCCCTGGTACGACAAAAATGGCAATACTTCCGGCGAGGAAGGCACAGAGGTCGGTGCGACCATGGCCTGGGGTTACATCCAACAGGGCCACTGGGTCTACCGGGGTGAGCCACAGCAAATGAAGGGAAGTTACGGGATCAACGGCTGGGTTGTCAACCCCGATCCAGGCGAGGAACCTCATCAAGAGCGGGGGACTCCGGATTTCTTCTGGCGCGGGCCGGCTGTGGCGGGAGCCGGTTATGTGCCTTTGTTCACAGAGGGAAAGCGTTATAACGGTATGCCGTTACACATTGACACTCCTCCTGTTATTGACGGTGCACCGTGGGGCGATACTTCGCAAATGGCACGGTTCTGCATGGACCGGCACGATGGATTCAACGGTTGTCTGTTCATGGATTTTTCGGCTCGTAAAGTAGGGCTAAAAGAGTTGTGGACCCTTAAATGGCATCGAAAGTATAGTCAAGCCGGCCCCTACACCATGGCTGGCGGTGCCCAGTCAGCCGATTGGCCCGAGTGGATGCAGAGCCTTAAAGACTACTAAGAATGGCCGCTTCATAAAGCGGCGTTAATTAAGCATTTTACAGAACACCTATGTCGGCGCGTGGATTGGTTTCTAATCGACCCGAATACCCTGCTGCTCCAGCCATGTCTTTAAATCACCCATTTCGTTGTTGAAAATCTCATTGTCGTAATCTTCTTCCAGTTTGTGAATGTTGATTTCCAGTTCGGGCTGCTCCTGAACAACATCGTGCAATTTATTTTCAAACTCATCGCTTATAGTTGTTAGGTCGTCGAAATCTATTTCTAATTCCAGCATGCCCGCTATTCTTCGTGCTACTGCTTCTATGCACTTGGGATTACTGCCCTGCACGTAAGCGGGAATCGCAGCTACGAGGCTTGCCATTTTAATATCTCGTTTCCTGCAGTTGGTGGTGAGGTAAGTGACAATACTGGCGGGGCCTTCATAGTTGGTGAATTTTACGCCGTAGTGCTGGAACCTCTCCTTGAGTTCGGCGTGCGAGACGGAACAGAAAAGTCTCGGCTCACGTGTGTGGGGCACAAGGCCGGCCACGCTGCCGATGAAATATATCATCTCAACGCCAAACTCAGAACACACTGTGAAGATACATTCTGAAAATTCTTCCCAGTTCAGATTGGGTTCTTTGCCTAAGAAGATTATAAGATTGTCTTTTTCGCTACAGAAAAATGTATTCGCAGGGATCTCGTAAGACTCGATGATACCGTCCTTTATCTGTGTATGAGGGCGAAATAACGCTGTTATTTCCATTGAACCGGGGAAACTGTACATATAAAATCCTGCAGGATCGATCTCGGCAAATTTTTGGGCGTCCAGCTTGTCTATAAGACACTTCACGGTACCTGTCGAAACTTCGCCGCCGTCCATCCAGCCCGAGAAACCAAGTAATAGACGGGGATTACGCAATTTCGGCCTCTTATAAATATTCAACTTATCAGATACCATATTTACTCCTAATGCGTTGCATAAACTCTTTTACTACTTATCGGCATGATAATCCAGATAAATTCGGAGTTTTGAAAATTAGCTGGAAAAGTTTTGTGGTGATCACCGGAAGCAGGTAGAATGAATTCGGATATTTAGGCAGCTTATGACTTTAACCTGGTTTTATATGAAGGAAGGAGAATACTGATGTCGCAAAGTATAGATCGTCGAGATTTTATTAAAAAGTCGCTGCTAACCCCTGCCGCGGGCGCCTTGGCAATGCACGGGGTGCAGAATCAGGTTCTGGCTCAAGGCGCAGTGAAAAAGTCCGGCCCGGCACAAAACGTGCTGTCGGATGTCGATTTGCCAAAGGGCAGGATCAAAGACCTGAAAATCAGCCGGATTTTGCTGGGAGGCAATTTGCTGACTCATTTCACGCATAGCCGGGATTTGAAGTATGTTTATAATCTGACGGCGCACTATAATACCGAAAAGAAAATCTTCGAGACGATGGCGCTGGCCGAAGCGCACGGCGTCAACACGCTTGTTATCCATACCGCTCCCGGCGTTGTGAGCATGCTCAAAAAATATCGATACGAGATGGGCGGCAAGATGCAGTGGATAATATGCCCGACCGCCCAGGTAGATACGCAACCGGATGAGTTTCGCAAACAGGTCAAGCAGCTTGTCGATGAAGGAGTTGATGCAATTTACCTCTGGGGTGTGAGTGCCGATCGCTTTGTTTCCGAAGGTAAGGTCGATATGATTGCCAGGGCTGTGGAAATTGCCAAAGAGCACGGCGTGCCCTCCGGGGTCGGAGCGCACGATCTGAAAGTCATCAAGGAGTGCGAGCGAAATAAAATCGACGCCGATTTCTACATCAAGACATTCCACCACCACAACTATCCAAGCGCGCCGAGGCCCGATGAGCTAACAAGCATTTATGCCGAGGTCCCGGGCTACTGGTGCAACAATCCGCAGGAAGTAATCGATTTTATGAAAGGCGTTGAAAAGCCCTGGCTTGCGTTCAAGGTCATGGCAGCCGGCGCCATACCGCCCGATGACGCTTTCCGCTATACGTTTGAAAATGGCGCCGATTTCGTGCTGGCCGGAATGTTTGATTTCGAGATTGCCGAAGATGTACTTATTGCAAACCGTGTACTCAAAGGTCTTAAGAATAGGACTCGCCCCTGGAGGAGTTAGCCTGTTTGGAATCAGAGCTATTCCGGTTTAATGCAGCTATCCACAATCTGTCGGCAGTTCAATTTAGTGACGATTATTGACTATGTGTTGATTTTAAGGGCAAACCGGCTATGGGCAATCTTGATTCGATTGAGGAAATCCTGGAATATGCGATTTCCAGAGAAGTGGAGGCGTATTATTTTTGTCTGGCACTCGCCGGCCGTGTGGACACTCCGAGAATGCGGCAGGTGTTTGAGGATATGGCCGCCGAAGAGCTGGAGCACAAGGCGAAGCTGGAGTTGGAGATGATTAAGATGGGTAAAACCCTGCCCGCCCGGCAGATGCCATCGGGCCGTCCTGAGAGTGATTATATAATGTCAGATAGCGATGCGCCGCTGGATATGGATTACGCAGATATGCTTTTGCTGGGTATGGAGAAGGAAGAAGCGGCCTTCAGGTTGTACGTAAATCTTATACCAAGTGTCCACGACGAGGAATCGCGGGAAGTCCTTCTGGCGCTGGCCCAGGAAGAAGTCCGGCACAAGCTTCGCTTCGAGACCGAATACGATATGCTGCACAAGAAGACCTGAAATCCGCTGCGGAAAATGTGCATAAGAGCACAATAATGCTGGCGGTCGTGTTCGGATTCGGCGGAGTGACGGGATTAGCGGCTTTTCTTTTATAAATATCTCCCTTTTCGGATTTGTGTTGTTAATATATTGGCGTGTATGCGCTTATATCCATAATGATAGCATTGGCAGGGCTGGTGACACTGCTGCGGCTTAAGGTCAAGATCGGCGTTTCTATGCTGGTTTCGGCCTGCCTGGCGGGGGTGCTGCTTGGAGTCTGGCCGGCGGACCTCGGCAGGACATTGGCCGAAGAATGGCACAGCCAGCCGCTGACGCGAACGACGGGCTACTTGTTCGTGTCACTTACCGCTCTGCTGCTGCTGGTGAACGTCATCGGTGCGGCGATGGAAGATATCGGCCTGTCGCGACGGCTGGTCCCGGCCATGCAGGGATTGTTCAAAAGCCGCCGGCTTGCCCTGGCGCTGATTCCGCTGATGATGGGAATGCTTCCGACGCCGGGTGGGATTATGCTCTCTGCGCCGATGGTGCGAGAAGCCGGCGATAAAATCGGTATCGAGCGCAGTCGCCTGGCTGCCATAAACTTTCTGTTCCGGCATCAATGGGAAGCGATCTGGCCGCTCTTTCCGGCGGTACCACTCATTCAAAGTCTGCTCGGCATCTCCGCTCTGAAACTATTTTGCTACCATATCGTGCTGACCGGCGCGGGTATCCTGGTTGGTGTTATTGTGCTGCTGATGTTTGGCATCCCGCCGAAACGTCCCGAGCACGAACCGCCCAGGCGTCACGTTGGTTATCACCTGATGGATTTCTTTCATGCTTTCTGGCCAATAGTTTTTACCGCCGGTTTGTATATTGCTTTTGATGTGCCGCCTGCGGTCGGCATCTTTTTAGCCATCGTCGGATTGCTGTTGATACACCGATTTCCATTTCGGCGATGGTTGTCTGTATTCAAGGCCGCCCGCGAGCCGGACATGGTCCTGCTGATTTTCGGCGCGCTTTTTTTCAAGCTCAACATTGAGGCCGGCGGCACGATCGGCAGCGTCGTCGATTTTCTCGTCAGCGTCCACGTCCCGCCGTATTTACTGCTGTTTTTACTGCCGATGCTGGTCGGCTTCACGACGGGAGTCACCACGCCCACCGTGGCGATTACGTACCCCTTCCTGATAGCCTTTATCGGCACGGGCACTGACGCCAAAATGGGTCTCGAAACATTAGCCTTTTCCGGGCTGCTTTTCGGCCTGTGGGTAACACCGGTCCACCTGTGCCTGCCGTTGTCGGCGAGTTATTTTCAGACTTCTCTGCTGAAAATTATCTTAAAGACGGCGTTGCCGGCAGTAGGTGTCGCTCTGGCTGGCGCATTGATGGCTTTCTTTTTCGGCTAACGGCGACAATTCGTTTGGCAAAGGATGCGAACATGCTTAAAGGCCATAATACATTTGAAGTTATTTTTCTTGCCGGTTTTATTGTCGGCTCTGTGATACGCAAAATCTATACGGCCAGATGCAGAGGCGTCAAGACCGCGAAGAAGTACAGGAGCGCGCTGGATATCATATTGGTCGGCACTGCCGGCGTGGGAATGGCCATGCCCCTTTTGTATTTGTTTACGCCGTGGCTGGATTTTGCGAACTATGCCCTGCCTGCATGGAGCGGCTGGGTGGGGACGGTGGTTTTTGCCGGGGCGATTTTCATGTTGTGGAGATCGCACGCCGACCTCAGCCGAAACTGGTCGGCAACGCTTCGGATTACAGGGCGGCACTCGCTCGTAACGAGCGGCGTATATCGCTATATAAGACATCCGATGTACACGGCCCATCTGCTTTGGGCAATCGCGCAGGGACTTTTGCTGTCGAACTGGCTCGCAGGCTGGGCGTTTCTGGTGCTTTCCATTCCTTTGTACCTAATACGGATTCCAAAGGAAGAGCAGATGATGCTCGAACACTTCGGCGAAGAATACCGTTCATACATGAGCCGGACAGGCAGATTGATTCCACGCATTTGGAAATAAGAACAATGCCCGGCATGAGTAAATAGAACAGAGTAAATCAAAAATCTCTTGTCGGGCACATTTATCCATATAAAATGACTGTCGAGTGCAGATTTATTGCCGATTCGAATAATAAAGGAAGGACGATCAGATGAACCGCAGAACGTTTTTGAAGGCTATGCCGGCTGTTACAGCAGTAGCTGCGGCATCGACTTGCAGTCTGGAAGTCAAAACACTCTCAGCGTCGAATATAAAAACTCCTTCGTCGGCAGGAAAATCTTCTGCCGGAAATCTGCCCCTGGGCGAAATTGGAAACGTCGCTGTCAGCAAGCTGATAGTCGGCGGCAATCCCATCAGCGGGAATGCTCACAGCAGGGATTTGCCGTATGTATCTTCTTTAATGAGAAAATATTTCACCGATGAAAAGTGCGTTGAGACTCTACACCTGTGCGAGCAGTGCGGCATAAATACCGCTCAACTGCGAACCGACAGTCACATCGTCAGAATTATGGACAAATACTGGAAACAAGGCGGCAAGATGCAATGGATAGCCCAAATCAAGCCGCGAAAGCCCGATATCAGCGATATAATGAA
>DAOVMB010000119.1 GCA_030630905.1 Sedimentisphaerales bacterium | reverse complement strand
GATATTGTCGGTCAGCCCGTCGTTGCGATAGCTGCCTTTGCACTCGACTTCGAACGGCTCCTCACCGACAGCGGGGCATCCCCAGTTTGCGATGTCCAGGTGATGGACGCCCCAGTTCACTATAAAGCCGGCACAGTAATCCCAGGTCAGATACCAGTCCGGGAAAGCCCATCTGCCGCCGTTGTAAGGTTTCATCGGGGCCGGACCAAGGTACATATCGTAATCGAATCCCGCCGGGATGGGCTCTTCGGTCGTCGGTTTACGATATGACCGCTTATACGAAGGTCCGGGGGCGCCGACCTTGACGGTATGAATCTTACCAACGTATCCGTTTCTTGCCAGTTCGCAGGCAAATCTAAAATTACGCTCCGACCGCTGCTGGGTGCCCATCTGGAATACCCGGCCGTATCTGCGGACCGCATCTCGCATTGCCTTGCCCTCATCGACAGCGACCCCCGTCGGCTTTTCACAGTACATATCCTTGCCAGCCTGTGCCGCGGCAGTGGCAATCAACGCGTGCCAGTGGTCTTGCGTAGCAATCACCACGGCATCGATGTCCTCACGGGCAAGCAGGTCACGAAAATCGTTGAAGGTCGCACATTCTTTGTCGCCGTAATGCCGGTCGATAAGGTTCTTCGCTTTTTGACGCCGGTCTTCATTAACATCGCAAACAGCAACCATCCGAACTGCCGGATTATTCATGAACGCTTTTGTGTTGTGTGTGCCTTGCCCGCCCACGCCGATGCATCCCATTACGATACGGCTGCCCGGGGCAACGCTTCCGGCTTTCCCTAAACATAAAGATGGAACAAAATATGGGAATGTTGTCAAGCCGGCGGTAATTCCCGCCGCTCGTTTCAGCAGGCTGCGACGAGTAATATTCCTGTTTTGCGACATTTGCGAATCCTCCTGAAATTTTACGATTAACCATTAAATCTTACACTCAATCAGTCCGTAACATAAGTGCGGCTGGTCGATTCTACGGCATTCTTTTTGGTCTTTAAAATACCAAATCTGTACGAAAAGATCAAGTAATCGTAGGGTGCGATAAATCGCACCAAAAACGGATAGAGAAAAATGGTGCGATTTATCGCACCCTACGAGGCTTTTTAAGAGCAATATTATGAAAAAACCGAAGTTTGAGAGTAAGATTTCCCTTGACCATAAGAGGGGTAATTTGGTACAAATGGAATAGGTGAAATTTGCAGTTTGTGTATCTATTGGCAGGCTAAATGCTTAAAGGTACTGGTCTCTCAAGGAAGGAGGTAGTGCCAATTCGCAAACATATATCAGGAGTATGTGCAAATAAAATATAGTAGAATCAGAAAGATTATCGGGCTTTTTGATATGTAACCAAGGCCTATTATGAACCTTTTTTGAAGGAGGACTATTATGTGTAGGAAATTGATCTGTCTAATTTCTCTTGGTTTGGTGCTGAGCATAGCGGGCAATGTCTCAGCTGATCTGGTGGGCCACTGGAAGCTTGATGATGGGTCTGGGACCGTAGCTGCCGATTCATCCGGCAACGGCTACGACGGAACAATAACAGACGCAGAATGGACTGAAGGTGTGCATGGCGGAGCGCTCAATTTTGATGCTTTAGGTCAAATTGATGTCCCGTCTGAATCGTGGGCAACTATCGACAAACAACTAACCGTTGCGTTCTGGGTTTATGGTGACCCAGCATTACAGCCAATGAGCCAAACTAATTTTGCAGCCTTTCAGGACCCCTCTAATAACGAAGCCAGACTATTTTCCTGTCATGTTCCCTGGGGTAATAGCACTGTGTACTTTGATACCGGCGGTACTTCGACTTCAGGCGGTTATGACAGAATCTCCAAATCCGCTACTCCTGACGAGTTTTCAGGTCAGTGGAATCACTGGACATTCACCAAGGACGCTGATGCCGGTGAAATGAAGATATATCATAATAGTGTTCTCTGGCACAGTGGCACTGGAATGAACCGCCCAATGGCAGGCGTTACTGGAGTTACAATTAGCGGTAGACCAGACCATACGGAACCCTATGGGGGCCTTATGGACGATGTTCGCCTCTACGACCACGTTCTCTCGGATGTCGAGATTCTGGGTGCTATGGAAGGTAAAGTATGGCCGTATGCCTTTAGCCCCAGCCCTGCTGATGGTACTCTTCGTGCCGATACGTGGGTGAGCCTTTCATGGAGACCTGGAGCTCTCGCTACGTCACATGATGTGTATTTGGGCGATAATTTTGACGATGTGAACGACGGGCTGGGCGATACATTCCGAGGCAATCAGGACGTGGATTCGACGTATTTAGTGGCCGGCTTCGCCGGATATCCCTATCCGGACGGCCTTGTTAATGGCACAACTTACTACTGGCGAATCGATGAGGTAAACGAGGCCGATCCGAACAGTCCATGGAAGGGCGATATCTGGAGCTTCTGGATCCCATCTATCAAAGCGTATGAGCCCAATCCGGCTGACGGCGCCAAGTTCATTGACCCGGAAAGCGTCGATTTGACTTGGACGGCTGGTTTTGGCGCGAAATTACACACCATATATTTTGGCGAAGACTACGACACTGTGGCGAATGCCACCGATGGAGCAGCCACGGGATTCGCAAGTTACAGTCTAGGGCCTCTTGAATTAGAGAAAACGTATTATTGGCGGATTGATGAGTTCGATGGCGCCGCAACGCATACAGGCGAGGTCTGGAGCTTCAGAACAATGCCTGATATAGCGATTACCGATCCTAATCTCATTGCGTGGTGGAAACTCGATGAAGGTTCCGGCAATACTGCTCTGGACTGGTCCGGCCATGGTAATCATGCCGCTATCGGTGGCACGCCGGACTTTGTGCCTGGGTATGACGGAGATGCGCTGGACTTTGACGGATCAACGGATTTCATTGATGTCGACGGCCAACTTGCGTCGGGAACCTTTTCGCTAACTATGTGGATTCGTCCCAGAGATATACCGTATTTGAGCGGTTACTATGCAGTGCTGCACAACGATGCCTGGAACGCTGGTTCCCTTCACGTCCATTTAAGGAACACTTCCAGTCTAATCAACGCTGATATAAACGGCGGGCCGGCTGCAGAATCCGCTACCGTCTTGCAGGCGGACCGATGGTACCATTGTGCGCTAACGGTTACCGATGAGGGCGGCAATGCCTCACAACTCTATATTAACGGCGTGTTGGAAGCATCAGGTTCCGGGGGAGACGGTACGCCATACTTGGGTCCTATGGTCATCGGGGCTTGGGAGAACGGCACATCGAGACATTACCATGGTCTCATGGATGATATCCGCGTTTACAATAGGGTGCTGACGGCGGACGAGGTTAAGGAGACGATGAGAGGTGATCCGCTCGTTGCCTGGGATCCAAGTCCGGTCAACAGCTCAACACCGGATATCGACTCGACGCTGCCCCTTACCTGGTCGCCGGGAGACAAAGCGTCACAGCACGATGTGTACTTCGGCACCGACAAAGCCTTCGTGGAAAATGCCGATGCCTCCGACACAGGCGACACATACAGAGGCCGCCAGAGTGGCACCAGCTATACGCCGCCCGAGGGCGTCGAATGGGGCGGTGGACCTTACTACTGGCGCATCGATGAGAACAATAACGACGGCACGGTCACCAAGGGCAGAGTCTGGACCTTTACAGTAGCCGATTTTATTCTCGTGGACGACTTCGAGAGTTACGATGCCGGTGATAACCAGATATGGTACGCGTGGCACGATGGTCTTGGCTATGGCGCTCCGGGTACTGATCCTTACTTTGCCGGCAACGGCACCGGCTCGGCGGTGGGCGATGAAACCACCGCCTCTTATACTGAGGAGACTATTGTCAATAGTGGTGGACAGTCGATGCCGTTGGCCTACGACAACAATAAGCAGGGCTACGCCAAGTACTCGGAGGCAGAGCTGACGTTAACCGCCCCGCGTGACTGGACTAAAAACGAAGTCGAGGAATTGTCACTGTGGTTCAGAGGCTATGCGGGATCTGTCGGCAGCTTTGTTGAGGGCCCGGTCGGTACCTACACGATGACCGGCGCCGGCGCAGACATCTGGAATAATGGACCCGGAGCAGGCGAGTATTACGATGAGTTCCATTATGCTTACAAGATGCTCACCGGCGCCGGTTCGATAGTAGCGAAGGTCGAGAGCGTGCAGGAAACCAACGTCTGGGCCAAAGCCGGTGTGATGATTCGCGAAACGCTTGAAGGCGGCTCGAAGCATGCCTTTTCATGTGTCACACCTGGCAGTGGAGTTTCCTTCCAGAGTCGCCCCGATCCGGGTGCTGCCAGTTCTAATTTCAACCAGGGCGATTTCACCGCACCGTATTGGGTGAAATTAGAACGTGATGTCGCAGGTAACTTCTCGGCTTATCACTCAGCAAACGGATCGAGTTGGCAGTTGATAGAGGAAGGTGCGGCAAGAAACATCCCGATGACCTCGAATGTCTATATAGGTTTGGCGCTGACCAGCCATGAGGCTGCAATTACATGTGAAGCCGTATTCACCAACGTCACGATTACCGGGACGGTTGGCCCGCAGTGGGCGAACCAGGATATTGGTATCACCAGCAATGCTGCCGAGCCGCTGTATGTGGCCGTGTCCAACACTGCCGGACAACCGGCGGTAGTAGTCCATGATGATCCGGCTGCTGCAACGATAGACACCTGGACGGAGTGGAGGATTCCCCTGCAAGCCTTTGCCGACCAGGGCATAGTCCTGACCAACGTTGACAAGATTGCGATTGGCCTGGGAACCCAGGGCAACACTACGATCCCCGGCGGTTCCGGTAAGATGTTCTTTGACGATATCCGGCTGTTTAGGCCGGAACCATTAGATGGGATTTAGGATTGAGGATCGTAGGGTGCGATAAATCGCACCAAAAACGGATAGAGAATAACGGTGCGATTTATCGCACCCTACGGGGCTTATACTGTTTGATTCGGTATAGGCCCCGGCGCTTTCCGGTCCTGCTTGGGTTAAAGCTCCGGCCAAGAATCCGGGCATGTCCGGATCGTATGGTTCGTTGAATGCTTTCGAGGTAAGCCCTCTGCTACACAAAACGTGGACTTCGACAAAGGCGAGGTTTTAAAGAATACAGTGCAATCTCGTGGCGAATAAGGTAATATGGGCAGTCGAAAGCCATGCTTATTATTCAGGTGGTAATATAAAAGGTTGAAGTGCGATGGGCATTAATATTGTAACAAAGGTATTTTGCATGTTTTTAGTGAGTGTCTTAACGACGTCACTTAACATTATACATGCAGCGACCGTTGAGAAAAGTGTAGGCTCTCGATCCGTTTCCGATGGCACGCCACTAAAGAAGGTCCTCGCTGCCGGCCATGCCGGCGAGAATCTGCTCGACCCAGGTGCCTGGAGACCCTGGCAAAAAGGTTTCGAAAAAAGAGATAACGTCTTCATTTGTGACAACGCATCTGACGCACAGGTCCAGCGAGGCATTTCACAGACGGTTGCACTAAACCAGGCCAGGCCCGAACCAATTGTGGCGGTAGCCTGGAGTAAAGCAGAAGCGGTACTCGGTGGTCGAGATAGCAACTACTCCCTTTATCTCGACCTCGTCTATTCCGATGGTAGCTCCCTCTGGGGTCAGGTTGCCCCTTTCAATGTCGGGACTCATGATTGGGAAAAAGCACAAGTCATCGTATTTCCGGAAAAGCCCATAAAATCGGTATCTTTTCATATACTTTTACGACGACATCCGGGCAAGGCCTGGTTCCGCGATCCTGAACTGTGCGTTCCGAAGCCGCCGGCTGGTGCATGTTTGTTCGATGGTGTACCTGTCTCGCTATCAGATCTTACAGTAGAAGGTTTCCAGGTTCGTGATGTTGCCGCTGATTCCGATTTCGTCCGATTCGAACGCCGTGCCATAGGATTGGAACTTGAGTATCGCGAGGAGCAAATGGGCAAAGCCACTTTCTTTGACGTCACCATCTCCGATACGACCGGCAAAGATCGCGCCATCACTTTAATTTATGCTGTTCCAGTACCTGTAGAGAAGTGCCGTTGGTTGCAGGATCCGCGTCGAAGCCTGGCTGTCGAGGCGAATCAGGAATATGTGAATGCCGGCAGATTCTCGGCAGGAGCAAACGGTCGGCTATCACGTTATCCGTTTGCTGCGTTGGTTAGCGCCAATCAGGGCATCGGTCTTGGTATTGACATGGACCGGCCGGCATTTTTCCGCGTCGGCTACAACGCAGAAACTAAAGAGCTGTTCCTGGCTTACGATATCGGATTGGCGCCCGAGAAACCCAAGGCTCGTTTGCGTTTCTGCAAATTCACGTTCGATCCGGAATGGGGCTTTCGTGCCGCCCTCGCGCAATACTATGAAATTTTCCCGGATCATTTCCGCTGCCGTACGCCTGAGCAGGGACTTTGGATGCCTTTCGCCAGGATCAGTGACGTCAAAGATTGGCAAGACTTCGGCTTCAAATTCAAAGAGGGCACCAATGAAACCGCATGGGACGACAAGCACGGCATGATTACCTTCCGCTACACAGAGCCTATGACCTGGTGGATGTCTATGTCCAAAGAGATGCCTCGCACACTCGAAAGTGCTTTGGCCGAGGCCCGGCGTCTCGCCGTTGAAAAAGCGGATCCTCGTGCCAAGGCCTTATTTACCAGCGGCTTTCATGACCACACGGGGCAGTTTCCCGCTCGCTTGCAGGATACACCGTGGTGCAATGGGGCTGTTTGGAGCATAAACTCCATGCCTAAAATCAGAGGTGATGTTACGGACTTCAAGAACAATTGGAGCAAGGAACATCGAGTTAGACTTTATGGTCCCAAAGCCAAAAGCGATTTGGACGGCGAGTATATTGATTCGAGCGAAGGGTATGTGACAGACGAACTTGACTTTAGACGAGACCACTTCGCCGCTGCTGAAACACCTTTGACCTTTTCACTTGATAGTAGAAAGCCGGCTATTTTCCGTGGCCTGATAACGTTTGAGTATATCCGCGCCATCGCCAGAGATGTTCATGCAATGGACAAACTCATGATGGCGAATTCCACCCCTATCCGTTTGTGCTGGCTGGCGCCGCAATTGGATGTCATGGGAACGGAAACCAACTGGAATCCGGGCGGGAAATGGCAGCCGATGTCTGATCGT
>DAOVMB010000101.1 GCA_030630905.1 Sedimentisphaerales bacterium | reverse complement strand
TCTTCCATCCACAGCCCATGTTCGGGCTTCTTTTTCGTCAATGCTTTCATCGATTCATTTCCTCATATTCCGCAAAATAAGAGACTGCGACTCTCGTGAACTGCACACGGACAGAACAGTTCACCACTCTATTTTCTGAAGCTCGCTTGTTTTCCGGTGGTCCGTCATATCTGGAACCAGTGCCGTTACTGTGATGAAACCTTCCGCTAACGATGTCATATCGGTCGGGCTTTCGTCGAGCAGATGGGCGCCGCCGGCCAGTTGAAAGACGGTCTGTCCCTGCTCGTTTGTCTGCCGGATGTAATACTCGTCGAATCCTTTGCTGGAATGAGGTACGACTCTCACGCCTTTCGGTTGGCCTTTCGAGAGTTCAGGGATATTGACGTTGAGCACGTTGCCCTTTTTGACCGGCATGAGCTTTTTGAGGACCTTGATACAGAGCCTGGCGGCCTGTTCGTAATCCATGTGCTCTTCTCTGGAGAGACTCATCGCGACAGCAGGGATTTCCAGAAACACACCTTCCATCGCCGCGGCGACCGTGCCGGAGTAGTAAACGTTGATTCCCGCGTTGGCCCCGTTGTTTATGCCGGCAACGACCAGGTCTATCGGTTCCTCGTGGAGCTGCATTACCGCCAGCTTAACGCAATCGGCGGGGGATCCTTGGACGCTGAAACCTGTGAACTGGCCGTTGATGTCAACTTTGTTACAAACCAAAGGCTCGGCGAAGGTAATGCTGTGACTGGCGCCGGACTGGCTGTTTGAAGGCGCAACCACCGTAACATTCCCGATCCCGACCAGCTCTTTATAAATAGCCGCAAGGCCGGGTGCGAAAATGCCATCATCATTTGTTAATAATATGTTCATATAGATTACTTTGTACTTTCTGAACCGGAGGCAGCAGCGCCGTCTGAATACCAACAGCCGAGCATTGTAAACGGCTTCCGGGATTCTGTCAATTGACAATTCCACTATGCGACGTATAATGCCCAGCTATGGAAAGATATTCACCGGATAAGAAATGTGTTGTAATGACCAGAGATGAGGTTCGCGCGTTTGATGCGTGGGCGATCAACACCCTCGGCATACCGGGTGTGGTCCTGATGGAAAATGCCGGGCGCAGTTGTGCCGAGCTGATCGAAGATAAGCTAAAAGATGTTGCCGAGCCGAAGGTCTGTATATTCTGCGGGACCGGAAACAACGGCGGAGACAGCTATGTGATTGCCCGGCACCTGATCAATCGCGGCGTTAGAGTGACTGTGGTCGTGTGCGGTGACCGCAACAAAATCAAAGGCGATGCAAGGATAAACCTGGATATTTTGGAGCAAATGGGTGAGTCCATCGAACTGCTGAATCCGGCTGATCAGGATATCGCCGGCAAGATAGAACTTCTTAGCACCGGCGCCGGCATCCTTGTTGACAGCCTTTTCGGCACGGGATTAAGAGGACAATTGAGCGATGAGTACAGATGGTTGATAGAGAGCATCAACGCCTGCGAAAGTCCCATTCTGGCTGTGGATATCCCGTCCGGGCTGGATTGCGATGCCGGTGAGCCGCTCGGGGTGGCGATTCGGGCCGCCTGGACGGTGACTTTCGTTGCCGTCAAGAAGGGCTTTCTTTCTGCAAACGCAACTCAATACACGGGCGAAATTTTCGTTGCCTCGATTGGGATTGTCACCCGCTAAAAGGCGCCGGCCTGGCCGATATGTCCTTTATAACCGATAAAATATAGGAACCTCTCGTACGTGAATACGGGGATCCACAGCGTCTGTGCCTGGTCCCGAAGCCCGTTGTAGCGATTGAGCCGTTGCAGCGAGGCGTTGTATATCTCCATTGCTCTTGGATCAACGTCCAATTCGTCAAGGGTCGGTTTTTGGAGAACTTGTGGCTGCTTGCCAAGTACGAGAAAGTCCGTGTCAATGGAAATGGCATCGGCAACCCTTCCGCCCCATTTTTCGATAAGTGTTTTTATCTTATCGGCGCCGTTGTAATCAATCACTCCATCATTATCGAGGTCGAAGTCACCGGCGATCACAAATACATTCGTTCTGTCAGCGTCCCAAATTAGATTTGCAACAATATCTCCCTGTAAGATAGGTTTTTTTAGTTCCGATTGGGTGATTCTTGCTGCCGAATAAGTTTTCGCCACATCGAACACTTCAATTCCGGCTTTTCCCTTGCCGTCTTCCGGTATAGATGTACCTCGGTCATAAACTGTAAGTGTTAATCCCTGATAAACGTGGTCATCGATGCCGATATTCAGATGCACTACCTGGGCCTGGTCGTCAATTAATATTATTTGTCCATCAGGCTCGTAAGCGAGCACTTCACGGTCCGGCCCCGGCTCAATCTTGCTTAGCTTTTCCTTTTCGCTCTTCAGGTCATCATGGGCGACTTTCAATTCTTCCTGGCTCTTCAGCAGTTCATCATTTAATGCTTTCATGTCATCTCTGGCCTGCTGTAACTGATCCCTGAGATTCTTAACCTGTTCGCCTGTTGTTTGTTCCAATAGTGCTGAAAGCTCCTCGCGTCTTTGTTTATCCTCAGCAAGCTGCTGTAGTAATGTATCTTTTTCAGCTAACAATGTTTGTTCTTTTTCGAAATTGGCTTTGTCCGCGTTTTCAAATCTTGTTTCCAGGTCATCATACTGCTTCTGGAGTTCAAGTTTTGCATTTATGGTCTTGTCCAACTCTGCTTTTAATCCCTGGACTATTTGGACCAGTCCCGTTAAGTTGGGATCCCCAATAGTAATATGTTCCTGAGCCAGCTTTTGGGCATTGGAAACTTCCGTATTGCTGTTGTTGACTTTGACTTCTGCCGATGTTGGCTCAGCCACTCCCCCTGCGACCAGAGAAACGGTTTTATCAAAATAATCGACCATTGTACCAAGCCATGTTTTACCTGGTTGTTTTGTTCCTATTATTGTTCCTTTCGCTTGGCGTTCTCTGTCAGTAGCTAAATCGTCGAGTTCTCGCTGTAGATCAGCCTCAGCTGTCCTATACTCTTCAGCTTTGACGTAGTAGATAACCGCAACCGTTGTTGTGGCAATAAAAAGCCCAACAAAGGTTATTAGAGTGTAGAGCATAGCATTGCTCTGCTTTCTCCTGCGTGCTGGCATAATAAAAACTCCTTAGAAATATTGAAAATCACCCTAAAAGCTTGTTCAGATAACATATTATCGCCGGAAACGGTATCAAAGTCAACAAAAAAAGCCTACACAGAAGTCTTTTTCGGCAGAATAGTTGTTTGGAGATTGTCTGCGAGTATTTTGGGCGTTGCGTATGATACGAACTAAAGCCTCAAAGTTCGTCCAAAAGGGCGGGTAATTGGCTGATTTTGTGTATTACGCATCGCGCTTTAGCTCTGGATTCGGCGGAGATTGATGTGTGTATACGTGCCGAACGGATTAGCTGAACGGTTAAAAATCCCAATTTATTCGGCGCGATAAAATCCTTTTTTTCGTTATCAGCGATATAAACCATATCTTCCGGTTTTGCATTTAGGATCTGTATTATCTTTTCAAAGCCGGCAGGCGATGGTTTCCAGAATTCTCTGCCGAGCTGTTCCGTATAGACAATGCACTTAAAATATTTTTCGATTCCCAGCGATTGTACTTTTAATTTTTGGGCCGGCAGGAAACCATCAGTCAGCAAGGCCAGTGTATATTTTACTCTCAGCTCGCAAAAAACGTCCCGGCTATCCTCCGGCAATTTTATCCTCGGAATGTGGTTGCGATAAACATTTACCATTTCCTTAATGCGCTTATCATCATAGCTTATGCCAAGCTCATCGAGAGCTGCATTAAAAGTATTCGTGCGATTACCGGCAGTGAATTGTTCCCATAGAGCGCCAAAAATACGCTCGGCAGGTGGTGCCTCAGGCAGTTCGGCGAAAAACTCAGCTACGGCGGTAAAGCCGCTTTTGCAATACTCGATTTCATCGTAAAGCGTATCGTCCAAATCAAAAACAACAGTTGTTATCATAGTTCAAGCCTCATAATTCTCGCCCCATTTTGCACAAAATTTCACGATACGCTATGCAGTATGCGCTTATTACCATATAATTATATTTTACGCCTTATTGGCCTGAATGTCGATATTTTCAATAAGTCAATAGCATTGAGTAAATGGATTTCTGTTTTCGTGGGAATTACAGACTGACTCTGGCGAATAAACAGCGAAAGGTAGTAGTATGAAACTTTTGCAAATAATGCGTCCGCAGCATTGGACCAAGAATGTGTTTGTGTTTGCAGCCCTGGTATTTGGACAAAAAATTACCGTCCCTCTTGCTGTCGGCAGGGCGATTGGCGCTTTTTTCTGCTTCTGTTTAGCTGCTTCGGCTATTTATATTTTCAACGACATCATTGACCGCAGGACGGACGGTCTTCATCCCGAAAAATGTAAACGTCCCATCGCGGCAGGAAGTGTCAGTATTAACTCTGCGATTGTAGTGTCCACTCTTTGTGCTGCGGCGGCAATCACGGGTAGTTTAGTGCTCGCCCTGAACTTTGCAACAGTCATCCTGGCATATATTGTGCTGATGATTCTCTATTCGCTCTTGTTTAAGAAAATGATGATTCTGGACTGCGTGGTCATATCCATCGGCTTCTGTTTGCGAGCCATTGCCGGGGCCGAGGCGGTGGGAGTTTTTATCTCGTCCTGGCTGATCATCTGCACTTTTGCTCTGTGCTTGTTTTTGGCGTTCAGCAAGCGCCGGGGCGAAATAATTCTGCTTGGTGAAAACAGCAATTCGTTTCGCCAGACGTTGGCCGGTTATACACCCGAGCTGCTCGCTCACATGCTTGATGTTACCAGCGGTCTGGCTGTGGTCTGTTTTCTGCTATATGCGATGGATGATAGGACACTGCGGATTTTCGGAACGAATAATCTTGTTTATACTACGCCGCTGGTCTTATATTGCATTTTTCGTTTCAGTTTGTTAATACAACAGGGCAGTTTTTCGGATCCGCTGCAGCTCCTATACAAGGATTTGCCGTTTCAGATTGGCCTTGTGCTTTGGGTTTTATCGTGCATCGGAATAATTTACGCCGACAAGCTTGGCTTCGGCGGCTCTTAAGACATGAATTCGTATTTTTACCTCAACAACTCATTGAAATTTTCCGAAAGGGTGAATTCAGTATGAAACGAATCGTGGTTTCCTTCATTTGTTTTAGCCTTATCCCGGCTGCTTTGGCTGGAGGCTCGAAAAGTAAATCACCAATGGAACAACTGGACATTCATGTACAGGACGTGACCGGATTAAAATCCATGCGGTCTGTAACAGGCGGTGTCCCTTTGGCCGAAGGTGCGGCTCTCAATGGTGTTAATTTTGTCCTATGCGACGAGAACAATAAATCTGTGCCCTGCCAGAGTTCGATTCTCGCTCGATGGAAGGACGGAAGTGCTCGTTGGGTGCTGCTTGATTTCCAGGCTGAACCTCCCGCTAATGGGACGGCGAATTTCAAGCTGTCCTGGGGCAAAACAGCCGAGACGGTTGTTCCTGAATCTCCAGTAAAGATAGCCGGGCGGGAAAAACCGTCTATTGAAACAGGTGGAATTGTGCTTTCACCGGTGAAAGATGCTCTGCTGCGAATTTCCGATCGAGTCGACCTCAAATTCTTGCTGACAGACAGCAACGGACAAGCTTGCAATGGAATCGTTGAATCAATAGAAGTGCAAACAGAGGGCAAAATCCGTTCCACTTTGCTCTTGAAGGGTGCATTTCGCAGACCGGACGGCCGGCGTGTTTTTGGTTTTCAAATGCGGGCTTCAGTTTTTGCCGGCCTGTCTAAAGTCTATCTCGAACCACAGATTCTGATCGATTCGCAGCAAGGCGTGATGCAGAATATCTGTAATTTGAGGCTTGAGGTGATTCCGCTTGGAACGATCCGCTCAGCGGCCATCGGTGGAAGACCCGGGTGGCGCGGCAAGCCGGCTTCGCCGATGCGTCTGTTCCAGGTCGATGACGAAAACTACCGGTTTGAAGGCGTAGAGGCAAAAGGTTCAAAAGCCCCGGGATGGGGACAGATAGACGATGGAAAAGGGACCATAGCAATTGCCCTTAGGGACTTCTGGCAGCAGTGGCCTAAAAGCATCGGGATTGATTCGAAGAAATTGGAAATCGGATTGTTCCCCGAATTCGAAAAAGGCACTTTTGACCATATGAAACCCTGGTACAAGTATCAGTATTTGTTCGAGGACAATTACTATCGGCTGAGAACGGGTCAGGCGCCTCGCTGGCAGATCTGGCTGGATTTTTCAGGAGATGGTGCAGCCCTGGCAAAATCTGCCAATGCTCCTCTGGTTCCATCGGCGAAGCCTGCCCAGGCTTTTGCAAGCGGGGTATGGGGTTATACCGCCCCGGCCGGGAGCCTGGGTATGGCCGAATACGACAATTGGGCGGAAAACCTTTTCGACAAAGGCTATTGTCACTCTATTAAAGTGCAGCGAGACTATGGACAGATGAACTGGGGAGACTGGTTCGGCGAGCGCCGCTGTAACTGGGGCAATCACGAGTACGATACGGCCAAACATATTTTGATACAATTCGCACGGACCGGCGATCCCAAGTATTTCTATGTGGGCGATACGGCGGCTCGACATACCAGCGAGATCGATGTCATTCATTTTGTCAACGACGACCTGAAAAAGCACTTCGTGGCCGATGTGGGCAGGCGTTCTGAATATCCGATTCGTCCTGGGATGGTGCATCAGCATTGCGTCGGGCACGTCAGCGGTTTTTACAGTGTCGAGCGCATCCGCGAACTTTATGTTTCACTGCGAATTGGCAGCGGAAAGAGACCATACCTTTGCCTGGACCCTTACAACCTGGGTCATATCTGGACACAGGGCATGGTTTACAATTATTTTCTGACAGGCGATCCGTGGATGAAAGAGACTGTCGAAAAGATCGGCGATAACCTCGCAAGGTTGGTCGAGCAGCGCAAGTTCAACTTCGCAACCGGCTCGCACGTCGGGCGGCAAAACGGCTGGACAATGCTGGCGATTGCCGGTGCTTATGAGCTTGACTTCGACGAACGTTATCGCAAGGCGATGAAATTGCTGGCCGACGATGCCCTCTCGGCCCAGGATCCCCATTGCGGCGGCTGGCTTTGGAAGCTGCCTTCGGGACATTGTAACTGCGAAACCAAACACGTTGGCGAAGCCGGATTCATCAGTTCGGTCAGAGTCAACGGATTGAGCCGGTATTACCAGTTGTCAGGGGATCAACGCATTCCGGAAGTGATCAGAAGGGCGGTGACGCATATTAACAATGATACCTGGCTGGAACAGTATAGCGATTGGCGCTACACATCCTGCCCGGCTACAAATCCAATCGGCCGGACCGGCGTTACGATTGCCGCGCTGGTCAATAGTGTTAGGATCAATGGAGAATCCGAACACCTCAGGATCCTGCGAAAAGCATGGGATGCAAAGTTTGAGCATCTCCTGACGGCGCCTACTGCGCGGCCGGGTCTGGGCAAGACTTACTCGACCATAATGTACGGAAGC
>DAOVMB010000185.1 GCA_030630905.1 Sedimentisphaerales bacterium | reverse complement strand
GCTTGTCGATAATCGCTTTGGCCGTTCGTGTTCTGCGGATGGTGAGATCTTTGATTGCCTCGGCGTTAATTCGGTTTTGCGCTTCGGCGAAAATTCTCACGCTTTTCAACTGCCCGGTGCCGATTAATCTTGCCCTCATGCCGTCTTCGAGGTCGTGACAGTTGTAGGCAATGCGATCGGCGATGTCGGCGATTTGACCTTCGAGCGAGCATTGTTTTTCCGGGAAAATCTCGTTCTGCGATTTATCATAAGGACTTTGGTGCCTGGCCAGGCCGAGGCGCGTTTCGTACATCAGGTTCAGACCCATGAAGCCGGGGTAAGGATGTTCGAGCAAATCGACGATTCGCAGCGACTGGCGGTTATGCTCGAATCCGCCGGACGCAGCCATTATCTCGTCGAGCACTTTTTCACCGGCGTGTCCGAAGGGCGAGTGACCCAGATCGTGTGCCAGGCATATCGCCTCGGTTAGGCTTTCGTTCAGATTAAGTTCTTTTGCGAGGGTCCGGCCTATCTGTGCGACCTCGATGCTGTGTGTCAGGCGAGTGCGGTAATAATCGTCCAGGCCGGGTGTGAAGACTTGTGCCTTGCCTTCGAGCCGGCGGAAGGCCGAGCAGTGGATAATACGATCGCGGTCACGCTCGAAATCCGAGCGGTACGGGTGCGGCTTTTCCGGAAAAGCCCTGCCCCTGCTGATTTTCTCACTAACTGCGTAACCGTTCATTTACTCATTCGCTCATTCACTTTCTCACAGATTCGGCAGGTTCTGTTCTTTACTTATTTTTTTCAGCAGCGCGAGCAACTCGGTCAGGCTTTGGCTGATGACATCTGTGCCACTACATACGGCCATGAAATTAGTGTCGCCGTCCCATCGGGGCACGACGTGGATGTGCAGATGTCCCGGCAGTCCCGCACCGGCGCACCGACCGAAATTCATGCCGACATTGAAGCCGTGCGGTTTTATCGCCAGCGACAGGGCTTTTTGCGAGTCTCTGATCAATTTAATCATTTCCAGCATTTCTTCGTCGGTGGCGTTCTCAAGGTCGGGTATGTGCCTTGCCGGCGCTATCAGTAAGTGGCCGTTGTTATAGGGGTAGCGATTCAGGATTACGATGCTTTTCTCCGTTCGCCAGAGCACGAGATTCTCGTCGTCATCCTGCGGGTGCTTTAGGTTATGGCAGATAAAGCAGTCTGTCTTCCCGCCGGCTGCTGTTTTGTTTTTTCCCGCAGCAAGAGGCTCCTTGCCCAGACCCTGTACGTATTGAATTCGCCACGGCGCCCACAAGTTTTTATGTTCCATAATTCGTTTCCCGTTACGCAGTTCACATGATGCAAAATCTAATCCTCAAGGAGATTCATTGTCAGATTTTGTTTGATTGTTATTTTCGGATTTACGCCGGGCAGAGGTATTAGCAAAGAAGTCTTTAATTGCATTTCGTACTGTTGCTTGTATTGCTCGGTTCTGCCGGCATCGAGATTAAACAGCTCTTCGCCCCTGCCCTGCAAACTAAGGACCTGGTAGTTTCTGTAGAATCCGAAGGCACCGGCCACTTGGAACGTGCCGGAATAAGGTATCGGCCATTCGCGCGGGGCCGAGTCGGCTATCTCATAAGAACTGCTTATCACGGCGAGCCGGCCTTTTTCGCCCGGGCGAATTTCATCGAGCCTGTAAGTGACATCTCTTGCTTTTCGCATGACCATCGGAGTGGGAACGGAGAGTTTCGACTTCCAGCTTTGTCCAACCGCCAGGCCCTGAGAAGGTTTTTTTAGGCTGGAAACCGCGTCCCACAGGAACCACTGTGTGGCAACAACATCACCGATCATATCAGGTTCCTTGATATCGGTGTTTGCCCGGAAGGCTTTTTTACCGATCTCTTTTAGCAGCTCATCCAATTGAGAATAATCTTCTATCTTACCCGTAGGCCCGACGGCGAGCGTGAAAGTCCTGCCGGCGAGACTTTCCACTGCGTCCCTGCCCGGGCCTTTACTTCGCGCCACTTTCACCGATTCACAGACTGCCTTGACGGTTGTAAGGCCGTAGGGATCGATTTCGATTGGTGTATAAGCCATTATGATTTCCAGCGATTCGGAAGATTTATCGGAAACAGGTCTGCGTGATCGAGATGCCTTTGCTGTCGTGTCCCAATCGACGGTTATTTCTCTGCCGGAGACGAACTTGTATCGCAAAGTTTGGCCGGCCTGGAAATCTACGGTCAAAAGCTCTCCCGGTTCGCCTAACAATTCTTCTTCTCCGGCTGTCGGCTTGCATCCCGCCAGAATGCTCAGAACCAAAGCCGTCAGAATTAGTAGCGTGACCTTCAACTTTGTTCCTTTCAAGTGAGTTCGCAGAAGACAAACAGCCAGCCGCGAACGATAAAGCGATTCTAATCAATTTTTTCGATGCTAAAGGCACGAACAGCGGTCATTTTCAACGCGGCAGGCTGTTCGTTCTCCTTCGGATTCGGATCGACGATTAGCCATTCTGTAGTGAGATTTTCGCGATATTCTTCGACTTTACCCCCGGTCAAATCCAGCTTTAGCTCGCCCGTATATGTTTCTGTATTGTCGGACATGCTTGCGAAAAATGTTGCTGACTGTTCTTTGTGTAGCTCCTTGGCATATTCGGCTGAGGGAACTGCTTCCATCCGTGCAATCGCAATCCGGCGATTATCCACGTCTTTGATTTCTTTTAGTGTATAGATTTTTTCGTACGCCTTTGAGCCCATCATACTGAAGGAAAAGCTCTCTATCCTGCTCCAGTTTTCGCCGGGTAGCATTTGATTTTTGTCGGAAGCGGGCAGGGCTGGAATCGTGTGCCGTTCCATGATTGCTTTGAGAGACAGGAGGTTGGCAGCCGTTTTGTTGGCGGAAGAATCTCCCTTGACGGCGGCTCGGGCATCATTTGCATCGATAAGTTTTGAAACCTGTCCGGAAGCCGTGAGTTCTATCGTATAACTTTTCCCGATCAGTTTGCTTAGAGGATTTTGCCGGTCTTCTTGCCTGGAGCTGTCGAAATCCATCGTGATGTCGTTTTTGACTTTTGCCAGATATTTTAGCTCCTTGATTGTAATCTTTGCGACGGCATTGCCTTTATCATCGGTGCTTTGTATCTGCTGGGTGAAAATAACTTCGATTTTTCTGCCGGTATGCCCGCCCGTGAAGCCTTTCGGTTTTTCTGAATCAGCACTTTCCCATATAACGCTATTATCAGTTTCTGTTGTCACCTTATAGGTTGTTGAATCTTGCGGGGTGAATTTTAACGCCAATTTCACAGTCGGCTTCTGTTCTTCGAGTTCGACCTTGGCCGGAGCGGTTTTTTGAGGCTCGACTTTGGTCTGAACAGGTTCCTCGGCAAGCTTAGTGCAGCCGCCAGTTAAAAGCAGGATGCAAAGTACAAAACTCGCTGCGAAACCGAATATTCTGATCTGCTTCATTATTTATTCTCCCATGAGTTCTCATTAAGCAACATTTTGTATCGTTCATTATATGTTTTATCCTTCTCAGCCTTGTAGAGACATCATAATTATTTTTCCAGTGTGTGTAAAATGAATTTTGGTACGTGTTTAGCCGATTTCTGGCATTCGCGACCATCCCCAAGCTTGAACCCCGCCGTGCGGTGGTCCAAGCTTGAGGCTGCCACCCGTTTTCCATCAATTCTAATGGGTGGCAGCCTCATCCCGATTGTCGTTTATTGGGATGGGGATGGCTTTTCCCTGACTAAACACATACGAATTTTGGCCTGGTTCAAAAACGCTTAATTTTGGGTAACAGTCGACGGGGAGCCTTGGCTCCCACATCGTCATAGGGATTTCGTTTGGTGGCGGGTGGCGTTGAGGGACGACCGATCAATTTCGTTGGAATCTCTCGAATCCGAGAAGTTCCAGCCAATGTCGGTGGCAGTTACCACTGAGCAACTCGGCCGGACTTTTGCCGACTCGCTCAGGTCGATCACTGCGTGCATATAGGTGGTGGTTGAAGAAGAAACGCAGCAGATCCAGATAATCATTACCGATGTGCCGTCGCAGGAAGAAGTAGTTCCGCAGGCGGCTATTGAGGTTCTCTACTAACGAACTGGCGCGAGGTATGTCGGACATCGCCTCGATTACGGCAGTTTCGATCCAATAGTACAGCTTACCAAGTGTGTGCTGGAGTTTTGCTCGACGCCGCCAATAGGCAGGTTGCCTTTTGTCCCAGCCCTGTAGTTCACAGATTTCGTGCACAAGATAGAGTTCCACATTGAAGCGTTCTGCAACATCGACAAGGCGATCATCCAAGACACCTACAAAGCCCAACAAATGATCACGGTGATTCTCAAGCATTTTACGAACCGGACGAATCCGATGCGGGCACTGAGGCTCGAGGCGACGCAACTGCTCAACAACGAAGTCGTAGAGTTTTTGGCGTTCCTGCAGATTGGGACCGGCCACGGAGAGGATGTCGTTATCCATCCAATCCACAAGAACACCGACTTCGTCAGCCAAATCAACGGCAGCAGCCTCTGTTCGGCGGGCCAGAGCCAGTTTCTTACTCAGCCTTTGACCGTTGGCCTTCTTTCTGGCACGCCACATTTTGGCCTGGAGGTCTTGGTGGGCGTTAATGCATTTGTAAGCACGCCGCTCCAGGAACACAACCAGTTGCGTCAGTTTCATTTGAGCGTGGAATACGTCCCCATCACACGGCACGGCATCGCCCCAGGCGGCCCTCTGTCCGGCACGCAGGGCATTGCCTCCGTCGGCAATTGTCCGCTCGAGGTCCAGACCACGGTCGCTCAAATCCAACAGATGAACGCCCCATGTGGTCTCATCGCAACTGTCTTCGACAGCTAATAAATAGCAATATGTGGACCGGTGATCTATGCCGACCAGAACCGGTCTGTTCGCCTGGTATATCTCATCGTGGTCCCCGATACGAATACCGGACAGGTTCTGGCTGTCATTGACCCTCCGAGCGGACACCACGGCTTGCTGGACGATATTGTGAACGGTTCCCAGACTCATGTCGTGGTAATCGAACATGGCATCCAGGATATCGAGTACGCCGCGAAAGGAGCTGTGACAGATCAAGATCAAAGACAGAACGAACTGGTGAATCCAGGCCTTGGTAATGGGCAGGTAGAACAGGACCTTCTCGTCCTTTGGTTCGGCAGGCTTGAACGCCTGGTCGATGGCCGTGGTGGCTTTGGTCAGTTGTCGGTAGACGAATTTGCGGCTGACTTGGTGTTGTTGGGCCAGATGTGTGACTGACTCGGTTTGTCGTATGGCCTGGACTGACAAACTCCTTCGTTGAGAGCAGTCCATCTGAACTGCCGAGCAGATATGGGGGCCAAAAGATGGAGAGATTGAGTCCGATGTGTCGATATTCTGCTTAACCATAAGGATTCCTTTCCAATCTGAGAGTTCTATCTTGTTATCTACTCTCTTGATCGGGAGGAATCCTTAACCTCCATTAGGCCAATACGCCCCAACTGTTACCCAGGATTGAACCAGGCCCAAGCTTTGTGAAAAACTGGGATTTCTTCATGACTACTTCTCCTTCTTAATCGTAGGATTACGTGGATGACTTTTCCGGTATTATAATAAGGTGGCTGAATGAGAACAACCATCCTTCCTTTGCCATTGCAGACCATAAGTAAAAAAAGCGGCTCTCTGTAATTCGAGAGCCGCTTTGAACGTGAAGTCTGAATGTCTGGTGTCGTTTCCTCTTCGGATATACGTTTTATTCGCTCGAAGCAGGCGTCAAGCGTATTTCAAGAGATCACGCTTCTTCATGGGTTCCACAAATCTACTTGATTTGCTTCGGGTCCAAGATAACGTGTTTCACGGATCGTCGCTGATACGTGTACGTGATGTGCACTCTGCCGTCGGAGGTCTGGATAACGGCCGGGTACGAGTACTCGCCCTT
>DAOVMB010000272.1 GCA_030630905.1 Sedimentisphaerales bacterium | reverse complement strand
CACTAAGCGAAGCCGGCAAACTCAGCTTCGAGGAGAGGGATGTGAGTTTCTTTCTTATTTTCGGCGTTTACTAATCCTGATTCTGTGCTTAATTATTTCATTGTTATTTATCGGACTATTCAAACTATAATAAAGTGCCAGCATTGATACCAAGCGTAACACTTTTTTCGTAATTTTTTCAGGAAGCCGGCTAAATCAAGGCCGTGTGCCCTAAACAACGCCACACAGGGCATTATCAGCGGATTTTTATGGCCGGCGCCCATTCCTTCAACAGTAGTCCCATAATCACAGTAAGTAGAAAGATGTGAATCTACGTATAAATACGTACTTTTTGCCTCAAAAGAGAGATTACCTTATATCCCCTTTATTTACAACCGATACATCTCAAAGCGTAGATTATGCTTGCAGTGAAATATTAGCAATCCTGTGAAAGGGAGACGAAAAATGAAGCGGCTAATACTTTCAATCGTCATTTCTATTTGGGCTGCATTTCTAACGGGATGTGCTAAGCCTTGTTTCTATCAAGCCGGCAAGAATATCGAACAGTCTAAACGCGACCTTCTGCAGTGCATCCAGAAAGCAAACAATTCCGGTTACAAATCTAAAAATGCGATGCTTTCATCTATTGGAGCAGGGATGCAAAAGGAACATAAACCGGCCGAACTTACCTGCTTGTGTATGCAGGCACGAGGATACCGGTATCTGGATGCAAATAAGCTGCCGCAGAACCGAAAACGTATAATGGTAGTAGCTCCTTTTCAGAAATACTGGGCAGTGGACGGGGCCGGCGCGGCCTCGGAAGAGCGTAAGATTTTGTCCGAACAAAAACCTCAAGAAAACAGCCCTGATTCTCACATAAGAAGGCGTATAAGATACCAAGTCCGGAAAGACACATCAGGCGAGCTTATGAAGGATACATCAGGCAACTACATATTTGTCCCAGTTTACGAGGATGTACAGCACGAAATAGCCTCTTTAAGACAGACCGGCGGGAAATAGGCACGGCCGGCCTGGAATTTTCCAAAGAATTGTTCTTAAGCGAATTCCAGGCGGAAATAAAAGGGGCCTATACCGTATCGATCAGTATAAGCCCCTCACTGAAGCATGTCAGCTTTGGCCATAAATCAAATTTAAAAGCCGGTTAAATCACAGCTTAAGGCTCTGGTTCCGGCTCTGGTTCCGGCTCTGGTTCCGGCTCCGGCTCCGGCGGTAGAGGATGCAGACCAATATCGTCGAAGTACATTTTACCTGTACCACCAGGCGGATTGGCCTTATCACCAATACCGATAGCAATCGTATTGACATTCGTAAGGTCAATGCCCTTGTCTGCAAACGTCTGCAATGGAATATCCCACTGCGTCCAGGCGTGTATCTGGGTTGCGCTGGGATCGTCATGGGATACCACCGCTGGTGTGCCCGTCATATTGGCTATAGCAACATATATCGACGCAGCATCATTAACCAGATTACCGTGGAACCAGATAGTCAACGTCTTGACGTCCGACGCGGTCCAGTCACGCGGAGAATCCAGAGTCAGGATCGCCTCGGCGTACTTACCGGTAATGTCATAGACATACGGCATCGACTGCCTGCCGCCGTGAACTACGGTCTGCTCGGTATAAGGAGGAAGGTCATTGCCGACGAGAGCGCCGTTTGTCGTGGTTCCGTAACCGTCCAGCCAGTATCCGAATATCGTGTTGCTGCCCGGATTTGGCGGATCGATGTCATTGTAGGACTCCAAGTCGTCCACGACGAGGAAATCAGCCGTCGTGAAGGTCCAGACATTGCTTTTCCACGGACTGTTCGAATTGAGGTTATTAACCTCATCAATGCGCCAGTAGTAAGCCGTGTCCTGCTCAAGTAGTCCGGGATCATAGCTCACATCGCCAAGGTTTTGAGAGCCTTTATACTCCGGCGAAGCGGTTGTTGCGTTACGCACGGCATCTTTATCCGTGCCGAAATAGACCTCGTGTGAGCCGGCGTTATCACCCGCAACCCACCTGAGAATTGATGTCTGCTTTACATTCTCGGCGCCATTGTATGGATTCGCATTACCTACGGCGCCCGGGGTCGAAAAGCTCCAGACCTCGCCCGTTATTGTTTCGAATCCAAAGAACTCATCGACTCGCCAGTAGAATGTTTTGCCTGATTCAAGAGGACCTGGTCTATAGGTTGCAGCTCCCTGTGGGATACCGGCCACGGCATCATTCACGGTGTCATAATCATCGCCGAAGAAAACGGTGTGCAAAATCGCACCGAAACCAGGCGTCCAGCCCATAACTACATTCGGATCTACAGATTCCTCGCCATCGGCCGGACTCGGATTGTAAGCAGTCTTGGGGGCAATCGCAAAGCTCCAAACCGGGCTGCTGTGTGTCGTGACCCCATCGGCTTCGACATCCTCGATTCTCCAGTAGTATGTCGTACCCTTGACAACACCATCCGGATAAGGAAATCCGGGGAAACCAACAGCATAAGACGTATCGGTTTGGTTAATTCTGAACGTATCGCCCGTGCCGGCCTCAACCTCGTCACGATTCTCGCCTACATAGATAGAATGTGAGGCCGCATAATCTCCCGGCGACCAGCTAAGGTTTGTCCATGTATCTCGAATTATTACGCCATCAGCAGGGCTTGGATAACGTGGATTTGGCCTATCCCCACCACCTACCCATAGATACTGGCTTGGGATAGTCTCTCGGAGTATCGTTGGAGTCGACCAGGACAGCTCACATACGGCGCCGCCGCCGTTCTCATAGAACTCCAGTGTAATCTCGTATCTCTGCCCGGTTGTAAGTGGAATGTCGTTGCTGTCATGGGTGGAACCATGGTCGGTCCAGTTGTCAATAAGCTGCTCGTTATTTACCCACAAACGAACACCATCGTCTGTCTGGGTATGGAAAGTATAGGTCGCCGAAACCGGCACTTCAATCTCACCTGTCCACCTTATCATGAAACTATCCGCAGGTACGGACGGATCCGGCGAGTTGTCCCCCCAGTTGAAGTTGACCATGGGATCCAAGCGCTTCATTAGCAAAACTTGCCATGGATTCGTCGTATCCCATTCATAATACTCTCCGATCAGGCCTTCAATTCCGTTGGCCGAACCTACCAGGCCCAGAAGAAAAACAAAGCAAGTAAAATAAATAAATTTTCTATACATAGTAATCCTCCTTATTAAAAAGGTTAAGATACCTGTGCTTTGGCTACACACCAAAGCCGCCAACTTAGAGCGGGGCTTATACCGAACCAGTCAGCATAAGCCCCGAACTCCAAGCAAATCTACGATATCAACCGCGCAATTTTAATTGGCGGCCGAATCTCGGCCTTCTTTGCCAGTTAATGCACACCAATATCGTCGAAGTACATTTTCCCTGTACCGCCGGGCTGCGGACTGGTTTTGTTGCCGATACCAAGGGTGATTAAAGTTACATTGGTAACATCAGCGCCCTTGTCAACAAATGACTGCAGGGGGATATCCCATGGCATCCAAGCGCCTATCTGTGCTGCGGCAGGATCTTCGTGTACTACTGGAAGGCCGCCGTTTAGAACAACATACAGCGGATCGGCGGCATTTTCAGCAATGCCCCTGAAGTAAATCCTCAGAGTGGCGCCGCCATTCTCTGTCAAGTCCAAACCACCTAACGTCAGATCAACCTCTGAATACATGGAGACGCTGTTGTTGTCGTAAACAACCGGCATTGACTTGCTGCCTCCGTGGACGATGGTCTCCTCCATATAAGAAGCAGTAGTTTCGTCGCCTACGGCCGAGCCGGTTCCGTTGCCGGCATAAGCCGGTTCACCGTCATGTTCACCATAACCAAGCCCATCAACCCAGGACCACCATATCTCATTGCTGCCAATGTCATAGGCCTCAAAGTCGTCGATAACGAGGAAGTCGGCAGTTTTGAAGCTCCAGACATCGCCTACCCATGGACTACTGGCATCGAGGTCGTTGACCGCGTCAATACGCCAGTAATAGGTAGTATCCCAATCAAGCTTACCAGGATCGAGGCTCTCTGTACCGAGATCCGTGGAGCCTTTGTACTCGGGCGAACCTGCATCGGCATCGCGCACGGCCTGTTCGTCAGTGCCGAAGTACGCATCGTGCGAAGCGGCACTGTCTCCCGCGGTCCACCTTAGAATTGGCGTCTGTGTGACACTCTCGGCTCCGTTGGACGGATTCGGTTGCATAGCCCAGACCGGAAGCAACAGTGCGGTCTGCGGGATGATCGCCTTCATCAATGAGGGATTGGACCAGGATAGCTCTGCCTGCATGACGTCGCCGCCTCCGTATCCTCCACCTGACAAATTCGCTATTTCCATCACGATCGGAACAGTTCCACCTTCAAGTTCGAGCTTCTTGCCCTGATACTCGATAACCATATGATGCGCCATCCAGTTATTGACTATCAACTGATCATCAACCCACAGACGTATCCCTTCTTGTACATTCACATAGAAGGTGTAGGTCTCGGCGTATGGCGTGTCTATAATACCGGTCCGTCTGACCTAGAATACAGGGGCCCGTACTGCCGGACCCGGCGAGTCGCCGCCCCAGTTAAAGTTGATGTCAGGATCCACTCGAGTCAGAACGGGCGTACCGGCCAAAGTCAGGTTATTG
>DAOVMB010000117.1 GCA_030630905.1 Sedimentisphaerales bacterium | reverse complement strand
TTTACGCCGGGCGGCAAGCAGCCATCTAAAACCTGGGCCGGCCTCGGCTGGAATCCCATCCAATCGGGAGACTACGCCGGCAATCGTTCCCGTATAATCGAGCATCGAAATGATGGAAAATCGATTTATGTCAAATGCGTTCCGATGCAGTGGCCGCTCGATAACGAGCCGGGCGAGTGCACGTTTGAAAGCTGGATACAACTCGAAGGCAACGTCGTGAAGGTTCGCAGCCGCATCAACAATCGCCGTTCGGATACGACTCAATACTCCGGTCGGGGCCAGGAGCTTCCCGCCGTATATACGAACGGCCCATGGTACAGGTTATTCAGCTACACAGGTGACAGGCCCTTTACGAACGGCAAGCTGTCACGCTTCACGAAAACGTGGACAAGTTTCAAGGACGTTGAAGGCTCGCCCTGGGAACACTGGAGAGCCACCGAAAACTGGGCCGCACTTGTCAACGACAATGACTGGGGTCTCGGCGTTTTCAAGCCGGACACGTATTCATTTGTAGGTGGTTTCTTCGGCACCCCGGGCAAAGGCGGCAGCAAGGATGGGCCGACCGGTTATATCTCGCCGGTCCTGAATGAAATCCTCGACCATAACATCGGGTACGAATATGAATACATGCTTATCGTGGGGAAGTTGGACGAGATTCGCCGCTATGTTTATGAGCACTCGAAGCGCAAATCACCGCCGGACTATAGCTTTGAGAATGACCGCCAACATTGGGTATATCGCAATGCAACCGATGCCGGTTGGCCTATTCGAGGCGAGTTGAATATCTCGCTCGATAAGAACGATCCACAAATCATTGGGCCGGTTGGATTCTGGCAAGCCCATGATGTTCCTAAGATTTATATCCACGCCGCCTTCAGTACACAGGATACCGGGGCAAGGCTGTTCTGGAGAACACACCCAGAAACTGGTTTTGCCGAGCAGAGAAGCGTTTCATTTGAGACCCGTCCCGATGGGCGGTATCATATTTACGAAATTGATTTAAGCTCATCACCACACTACGAAGGTGCGATTACGGGCCTTCGCCTGGACCCTGTTTTAACCGGCCATGAGGGCGACTATATCAAAATAAAATACATATCCTGGAGAAAGAAGCCGAAGTAACGCAGCGGGATTCCGATTGACTCATTTACAAGTCTGTAACATGTTATTTGCAAAGTTGTCATGCTGAGCGAAGCGAAGCATCTGGGCATCGAAAGTTTGAGATTCTTCACTTCGCTGCGCTCCGTTTAGAATGACACGTCAGCATTTATTTTGTTACAGACCAATTCACGAGTCATTCCAGCTTTAGGGTTGACATTACAGTAAATCCCGCTAAAATGCGTATCTCGTATCTCGTGAATCGTATCTCAAGTGAGATATTTCATTGATAACTATAAAAAATGAATTCTGCAAAATTGAAGGTTAAGCATATATTATTTTAGAAAATCTGTTTTACGATTTTCTAAAAATAATCAGGTGCCCTGTGATAACACATTATCGAGTAAAACGTTATACATTTAGTTTTAGAAAGAAAAAATCAAGAAAGCAGATTTTTTCTTTCCAAAAGTATGCCTAACCTTCAATTTTGCAGAAACCTTAAAAACAATATATATTAAGGAGAAAACAGTTGGGTTACAACTGCGTTGTATTGATAAAGCAAGTGCCTGATACCAAAAGGATTACGGGCGACGTGATGAACGAAGACGGGACGGTAAAGCGTTCGGCGCTGCCGGCCATTTTCAACCCGGAGGACCTCAACGCCCTCGAAATGGCGCTTCAGATCAAGGACAAATTCGGCGGGCATATCACCGTGATTACGATGGGACTGCCGGCGGCAAGCGAGATTCTTCGAGGTTCGCTTTTCCGAGGGGCCGATGAGGCAATCCTGCTGACCGACCGCCGGTGTGCGGCAAGCGATACGCTGGCGACCAGCTATATCCTGAGTTGTGCCGTCAAAAGAATAAACTACGACATCGTGCTCTGCGGCAGGCAGGCCATTGACGGTGATACCGCGCAGGTCGGCCCGCAGTTGGCCGAGAAACTGGGCGTTAAGCAGATTACCTACGTCGAGGAGCTTACAGAGCTTTCGGGCAAAACCATTACGGCCAGGCGGAATATCGGCAACGGATGGCAGCAGGTAAAAGCCGACCTGCCGGTTCTGCTGACCGTCACCGGCGATGCGAACGAGCCGAGAGTTGCAGCGGCGAAAAAAATGATGAAGTACAAGAACGCCTTGGCGCCCGTGGAAGTAGAGCAGAAAATCAAAGCGGAAAACCCGGATGCGGACGAAATGGATATCAAAGAGCTGGCCGAGCATAAGTGCGGCAAATTGATAGAACAAGGACTGCTGATGAAACAATGGGACCTGGACGCGATTGAGGCCGACCTGAGCTGGTGTGGTATGAACGGCTCGCCGACAAAGGTCCATCGCATCCAGAGCGTCGTTTTAGCGGCAAAGGAAACCAAACAGATCGAGCCGAGCGAAAATGGAATCTCGGATATGGTTCACGAGCTAATAGAAGACAAAATTATAGCATAAGGCGCTTTATGGTGGGGCAAGCCCCACCCTACGACATACGATATACGAACGACGAGATACGAAATATGATAGAAGTGAATAGAAAAGGTGAAGTTTGGGTTTTCGCCGAGCAGCATAATGAACAGATAGAGGATACGCCGATCGAGCTGATGAGCAAGGCCCGGCATCTGGCCGATACGCTGGGCGTGAAATTGGCGGCGGTCGTCCTGGGCAACGGTGTCAAGGACCTGGCGACAAAATTGATACAATACGGAGCCGACAAAGTTTACGTAGCCGAGCATCCGTTGCTTCGAACGTACCAGACGAACAGCTACGCAAAGGTGATTTACGATCTGATTCACAAGCACGAACCGCAGATTGTGCTTTACGGGGCGACGATTGCCGGACGCGATTTGGCGCCGAGGATCGCAAGCGCGATCAAGGCGGGACTGACCGCCGATTGCACAGACCTGCAAATAGGGGACCACACAACCGTCAAGGACAAGAAGATTCACAAGAACCTGCTGTTCCAGATAAGACCGGCATTCGGCGGGAATATCGTCGCAACGATTATCAATCACGACCGCTGGCCGCAGATGGCGACCGTTCGTGAGGGCGTCATGCCGATGCCCGAGCCGGACGTGAAGCGAAAAGGCGAGATCATCGAAGAACAGGTAACGCTCGCTCAGTCGGATTTGCCGCTGGAGATTCTCGAAGAGCATAAGCGCCCGAAGAAAGTGGACCTCAAGGCCGCGAGGATAATCGTTGCCGGCGGAGCGGGTGTTGGAAGCAAGGACAATTTCAAGCTCGTCTGGGACCTGGCAAACTGCCTCGGCGGAGCGCCGGCGGCAACCAGAGCGGCCGTTGACCTGGGCTTTATCGACCACGACCACCAGGTCGGCCAGACCGGCACTACAGTCCGGCCGAGCCTGTATATCGCCGTGGGCATCAGCGGCGCCATCCAGCACCAGGCGGGAATGTCACAGAGTCAGAAAATCGTCGCAATCAACAACGATCCAGACGCCCCTATTTTCGGAGTCGCTCATTACAAAATCATCGGCGACCTGAACGAGGTTGTACCTATGATGATAAAATCTATTAAAGAGAAAAGTATTAAGGACTAAGGTAATTAGACTAAAGCTGTCATTGCGAGCCGGCCAAAGGCCGGCGTGGCAATCTCATCTGTTGCATCCTGGATTGCTTCGCTTTGCTCGCAATGACCATAAGGAAAACGGAACGGACAATGGCAAATTTTTATAACGACAATAACGACATTAAATTTTTATTCCGGCACGTGGACCTGGGCACTTCGGCGGAAATCTGCGAAGAGGGCTTCAAATTCGCCGGCGAGTTCGATCACGCTCCTGTCGACGCCGACGAAGCTATACAAAACTATGAAATGGTGCTGGATTCGCTGGGTGAGCTCTGCGCCGAGTTTATAGCACCTCGGGCCGAAGACGTGGACCGCCAGGGCAACATCCTGAATAAGGACGGCTCGGTAACACGCGCCAAGGGCATCGTCGAAGCAATCGAAAAGCTCGGGCAGGCCGAGGTCATGGGCTTTACGCTGCCCCACCGCTTCGGAGGACTGAATTTTCCGACCATCATCTATTCGATGGCGATCGAGATCGTCTCGCGCGCCGATGCGGCGTTGATGAACATCTTCGGCCTGCAGGGAATCGCCGAGACCATTAACGCCTTCGCATCCGAAGAGATCAAGCAGAAATACCTGCACGATTTTTCGGCAGGCAAAGTAACCGGTGCGATGGTGCTGACCGAGCCGGACGCCGGCTCCGACTTACAGTCAATTAAAGTCTCAGGATACAACCTGGAAAAGGATAAACCGGCAAGTGTCCATCAGGACGCTGAAGGAAACTGGCTCCTGCACGGAGTTAAGCGTTTCATCACGAACGGATGCGGCGAGGTGCTGCTGGTATTGGCTCGCAGTGAGCCGGACAGAAACGGAGGGTTGGGACTTAGTTTATTTGTCTGCGAGCCGGGGCCGACCGTGCACATTCGCCGGCTGGAAGACAAGCTCGGCATCCACGGTTCGCCCACGTGCGAAATATTCTTCGATAATACGCCCTGTGAAATAATCGGTGAACGCCAGCGTGGACTTGTCACCTACGTGATGAGCCTGATGAACGGGGCGCGTATCGGTATCGCGGCACAATCGATGGGGATTGCCGAAGCAGCCTACCGCATCGCCCGTGACTATGCCAGCACGAGAAAACAGTTCGCCGTGGCAATCGAGAAGCTGCCCGCCGTGCGTGACATGCTGATCGATATGAAGATTGCCATCGAAGCCGGGAGGGCGCTGTTGTACGAGACATCGTGGGTAGTGGATTTGGAAATCGGGTACGCCAAGCGGCTCGAAACGAATCCGCCCTCCGACAAAGCCGAAGCCAAACAGTTTAAGAAAGATTCTCGAAAGTACAGAAGATATGCAGCGACGCTGACGCCGATGAGTAAGTACTACTGCTCGGAGATGTGCAACAGCGTGGCGTACGATTCGATCCAGGTGCTCGGCGGCAGCGGCTATATGCGGGATTATGCCTGTGAGCGGCACGCCAGGGATGCCAGGATTACGACAATCTACGAGGGGACAAGCCAGTTGCAGGTCGTCGCTGCTGTCCGCGGCGTCTGCAACGGGACAGCCGAGAAATTTATGGCCGAGATGGCAGAGCAGGATTACGACAGCGAAGTCAAAGACCTGCTGGAAATGCTCGCCGAGGGAAGGGGGCTTTTGCAAGAAGCGGTAGCATACGTGAAGGAGCAGGGCAACGAATATATGGACCTCTACGGCCGGCCGCTGGTCGATATCGCCATCGATCTGATTAACGGCTATCTTTTCTGCGGCCAGGCCAGCACGAAAGTGGATATGGAAGTCCCAGTCGCCGCCGGTAACGGCCAGACCATCCCGATGAAAAAACGCAAGGCCATCCTCGCTCGCCGATACATTACCAAGAACGCCCCGAAGATTTCCGCCCTGATCAAACTAATCCGTACCGGCGATAAATCCACATCCACCAAATACGAGACCCTCGTTGGACCCGTGCCGGAACTGGGATAAAATCATTGTAAAGAATCGATTATCAATTGTATAATGAAGCCCCGGCAAAAAACGCCGGGGTTTTTTGTTATCCAAGCTGGATAAGGAAAATGATATGGGACAGGCGATAAGCAAACTAACTATAAAAGGCTACAAATCCATTCGAAATCTTGAGGATTTCGAGCTTAGAAATCTCAATATCCTGATTGGCCCAAACGGCTCCGGAAAAAGTAACTTTGTTAGTTTCTTTGAGTTTTTGCTGAGATTTGAAGAGGGAGAAGAATCGTTCACTACTTATGTTCAAAAAAAAGGGGGTGCAGGCCGATTCCTTTATTTGGGCTCCAAGACTACAGATCAAATTACAATAAGTTTCTCTTTTCCTTCTGGGGCTGAGTACTATCGGGATTTAGTCGCTACTTCTGATAATAAACTTGTCAAGAGTAGGCCTACTTTGCCTGTTAGAGGGAGTTCAAAAAAAGATGTCACCGAAATCATTCGTTTTGTGAAAACAAAGATACATAAAGAGTGGCAAATATATCATTTTCATGATACGAGCGATTTTGCAGCGGTAAAAAGAACGTGTTCTAAAAGGGATTATGAATATTTAAGACCTGACGCGAGCAATTTGGCGGCGTTTCTGCTTTTTCTTAGTAAAAAGCATGAAAAGGAATATCAGTATATCCGTGAAGTAATTCAATTGTCTGCCCCATTTTTTGATGATTTCTTATTGAGAGATTCTTTAGATAATCCGGATGAAACATTATTGGAATGGCGCCAGAAAGGATCGGATTATCCGTTTCATCCCAGCCAGATATCGGATGGCACATTGCGTTTTATCTGTCTGGCTACAGCGCTGTTGCAGCCTGATCCACCTTCGACAATTTTATTAGATGAGCCGGAACTTGGATTGCATCCTTACGCTTTAACACTATTAGCAGGCTTAATCCAGAAGGCCTCGCTTAAAACGCAGGTGATTGTCTCGACACAATCGGCCGCACTGATAGACCATTTCGAACCGAAAGATATTGTAGTTGTAGAACGTCAGAACGGCGAATCGATATTCAAACGATTAAAAAAAGCCGATCTCAAAGTCTGGTTGGATGATTATTCTCTCGGCGAACTCTGGCAAATGAATGTTATCGGTGGGAGGCCTGCACGTGAGTAGAGTTTGTATCCTTGTGGAAGGTCAGACTGAGGAGACATTTGTCAATGAGATTCTAAGTCCCCATTTAAATCATACGGGCATATATCCTCATGCTTTTCTTTTTCGTAAAAAAGGAGGCAGTTTCGCCTATCAAAGAGCGAGAAAAGAGATACTTAATTCCCTGAAGGAAGATAAAGCCCGTATTTGTACAACAATGGTTGATTTCTATGGAATGCCGAAAGATTGGCCCGGAAGAACAGAATCTCAGTCTTGTCAGAATTATCAAGACAAAGCTCAAAGGATCGAACAGGCATTATCGGAAGATATTGTTGCTCAAATGGGTGACAGTTGGAATCCTGCACAGTTTATTCCGTACGTTCAAATGCACGAGTTTGAAGCATTGCTTTTCTCAAATACATCGATATTAGCTGCAAGTAACACAAGTGTT
>DAOVMB010000042.1 GCA_030630905.1 Sedimentisphaerales bacterium | reverse complement strand
GAGTTAAGATTTCCAGGTTTAGCGACAGGTATTGACACCGCTGCGATCATCAAACAGATGATGATAATCAACAGCCGAAGGCTTGCCAAATACCAAGTACAGAAAACAGACTACGAGAAACAAACCACCTCACTGGATGAATTGCGAACCAAAATCACCGCCCTGCAATCAGGTGCGAGTGCTCTTGCCGATGCCGATGATATGAAAATTTTCAGCGCAAAGTCCAGCGACAGGGACATACTAACCATCAGCGCAACATCAGATGCCAGTCCAGGTTCGCATTCAATCGAAGTCAATCAGTTGGCAACAACCGAGACGTGGATACAGGATACTTCCACCTTTGATTACGAGACTGATTATGTGGGCGGTGGCACTTTTATCTATTCATATAATAATAAAGAAACAACGATAACCGCTATCGCTGATGAAACCACCTTGGAAGATTTTGTCAATCTGATAAATAATGATGAGAGCAATCCCGGCGTTACTGCCAGTTTACTGCTTCAGGGCGGCAAATACCACCTGATGCTAAGCGGCCAGGAAACTGGCGAGGATTACCAGATAACTGTTAATACAAGCTCTACTGAAGTATGGAAGGCTGATTCATCCTTTACACTTGCATCTGACAGCACTCAAAATGCCGGCTTGACCACCAAAATAACAGAACTTAGCCAGTTTACCGAAAATGCAGGGCTCCAGGGTGATGAGGAAATTCAGATAACCGGTACAGACCGCTATAACAATGCTATAACTCAATTTGATCTTGCCGTTAACAGTAATACCACATTAGCACATCTTATTGATGCAATCGAAGATGCTTTCGGCGGAAACGTCAAGGCCACTCTCGAAGATGGCGCAATTGTTGTAACGGATACAGCCTCCGGAGCGAGTAGTCTTAGCGTTAGCTTGGCTTATAATGCCGGCAGTGGCGATACATCATTAACTACACCGACGATGGCTGTTGACAAGGAGGGAGACGCTATCTCGGAGAGTCTGGCCTCGCTTGATTCAAGCTATTTCATACAAACACAAACAGCTCAGAACTCGGAGATTACAGTTGACGGCTATCCTTCAACCACTGCTGTCCCTGAAGAGCAGGAGATGCAAGTAAGTGGCAGAGCAAACACCGGGGTGTTCAGGTTAACATATAAAGGCCAAACAACCGCAGATATTGATTATAATGACCCTTTAACAGGCGCTGGTAGTGTTCAAGAAGCGTTAGAAGCGTTGAACAACGTTAATCCAGGCGATATAACGGTGGGCGGCCAGACTTTCACCACAAATAATGCAATTATGACATTCACATTCAGCGACACTTTAGGTGATGTTCCTATGCTTTTGATTGATGAAGGTACGCTGAATGGGCCCGGATATGGTGGGATCACAGCTACGGAGACAACAAAAGGTGTCAATCCATGGATCACCAGAAATAGTAACAGCATCACCGATGCCCTGAGTGGTATAAAATTAAATCTTCACGATGTTACAGAAGTGGATACCCCGATTAAAATAACGATCAATAGAAACACGGGTTCAGTCAGCAAAAAAATCCAGACTATGGTTACTGCCTATAATGACTTAATTACCGAGTTGAAGAGTAAAACCGAATATGATACTGAAGCCAAAAAAATGGGCATATTGAGCAACGATATCGCGGTTTCATTTATTAAATTCCAGACTCGTGACCCGTTCATCGGAATTGCCGATGGTTTTGTCAATACGATAGACAGCTTTGTTCAGGCTTCTGATATAGGCCTTAGCATAGATGGCGCCGGAATGATGGAATTTGACACAGACGAATTCAACGATGCAATAAATGATGATTTTGATGATGTCCTTGAGTTGCTTGGAGCAACCAAAAGCGGTAACAGTAGTAGTACAATTATCCAGTTTTATAATGCCAACGACAAATACACAACCGCCGGAACCTATGATGTTGAGGTAGATATAGCGAGCAATACTATAACTGATGTCAGAATCAAACTATCCAGTGAATCCACTTGGCGTGATAATGCCACCTGGCCTAATAACCTTGTAAGCGGCAACAGCGATTTCGATGATGACGGAAATCCTTTATATCCCGAAAACGGCCTGCAGCTTACTGTTGATCCGAACCAATCTGATGGTACTTATACTGCAACTATCAATGTCAAGCAGGGCATGGCCGGTGCTCTCGAAGATCTACTTGACAAGGTACTTAAAGCTGACGGCCGGCTTGATATCAGTAAAGAAATTCTTGATGACAAGATAACTGCAATAGCCAGAAGAATCGAGAACGAAGAAAACCGTCTTAACAATGTGGAAACAAGACTTATCCAAAAGTATGCGCGTCTTGAAAAAACCTTGGCTATGATGCAACGGCAGATGGCTGCGGTTAGTATGATTAGCTCCGTCACTTTTGGTTCTTAGATGTACTAACCAGCCGTTTACGTTTTTCTGTGTCGCAACCGATAAATCATAGCCAGCACCTCTGCCACAGCCGCGTATAGTGTTTGCGGTATAACATCGCCAGGTTTCACTGTTGAATATATTGTTCTCGCCAATTCCGGCCTTCTTACGATCGGCACTCCATAAGCACGTGCAATTTCTCTAATTCTCTCAGCTAAATGATCCGCTCCCTTGGCTACCATCATCGGCGATTCCATCTCCTTTGACTCATAACGCAGTGCAACAGCAACATGTGTCGGATTAACAAGAACCACGCTGGCCTTGGGAACTTCGCGCAACATGCGCCTGGATGCCATTTCAATCTGAATTCTACGGATTCGACCCTTTAGTTCCGGCGAACCTTCCGTGTCTTTGCGATCCTTTTTCGCTTCCTGATGCGTCATCTTCAGGTCTTGGATATACTTCCATTTCTGATAAAAAGCATCGGCAATCCCTATTAACAGCAGTACAATACCAACACGTATTAAAAAGCCAAGTATAAGCTTGGCGGTAACGGCAAGCATTTGCGTGGACCATGTCCAGCGAAGCGCTGCAAAGACCTCGAGTTTGCTTTGAATATAAAACCAAACGACCAATGAAACACAGAGTAATTTGAGTATGGATATCAGGAGCTTTACTATGGATCGAGCGTTAAGAAGTTTCCCAAATCCTGCCACCGGATTCAGTCTATCGAACTTAAGCTCGATTGCCCCCGGCGCAAAATTCAAACCGCCAACAGCAACGCCGGCCATAATAGCGCCTACAAAAAGTGCTGCTAAAACCGGAAGGATAACGAATATTAAATCGGCAGTTTTTCCATTGATAAAAGCTATGAATGATTCTGTGTTAGAAAAAACGATGTTTTCGCACGACATCCCATGCATAATTTGCACTATGAACCATTGCGTCAGACTCGGACCCAACAGAGCAACCATCGCTATCAACACAAGAAGCGTCACAACCGAGGTCAGCTCCTGGCTCTGCGGCAGTTGCCCTTTCTCCCGGGCCTTCTGCAGCTTCCTGAATGTCGGATAGTGTGTCTTCTCAGCAACCGGCTGCTCTGCCATGATTATTCCCCGATGCCGGTACAAGAGAGAGGATTCATTTGACCCTCATCTCTTGCCCTCGCTTTTAAAAGTTTCATAAGGGCAGCAGTTTTTCCATCAATTTCGCAAATTCACCTACAAATGAACTGATGAACGGCATAAATATCGCCACCATTAACAATCCCAGACCCACACGCAAAGGCAAACTGACAAATAATACATTCATTTCCGGGACCATGCGTGCTAACACAGCTAAGACAACCATCAATAACAGAAACGCGGCCAATATCGGTGCAGCCAGTTTCAAGCCGTGTAATAACATTGTCGAGCCGGCTTGAATTATCCCTTCGGTCAGAACCGGTATTGTCGGGATACTGCCGGCGGGAAACGAATCATAACTTCGCGAAATTATCAATAAAAACAAATGATGACCGTTGGCGCTGAGAAACAGCATGATAAATATCATCTCCAGCAAACTGCCCAGCGGCTGTGCTCTCTCGCCGGTCAATGGATCCAAAATCTGAGCCATAGCTAAACCCATCTGTCGTTCTATAATCCGACCGCTTAATTTAACCGCGGCAAATACAAAAGTAGCGATTAATCCCAGAGCCAATCCATACGTAGCTTCATTGGCCATCAACAATACTGCCTCTGTAGAAGATATTTGGCCGGTATTAACTGATATGGGTGTTATCATCGAAAAGAAAATCGTCAACAGCACAGTCATCGCTACTTTGATTCTGGCCGGAATGCTTTTCCACCCAAAAACAGGAATAACCAGAAAAAACGCCGAAATCCTTGCCAGCACCATCACAAAACCAAGCAGCTTTTCGATCATCAGTGCCATCTATCTTCAGCGCCCGATATTTTGAACGTGACCAAAAATCTCGTTGGTGAATTTGAGTATGACTCCCAGCATCCAGCCTCCGAAAATCAATATTACAACACCAACGGCAAGAAGCTTCGGAACGATTGTCAAGGTCATATCGCGGATGGAAGTAACCGCCTGAAGCAGAGTCACCAGCACTCCGACAACCATACACGTCAGTAGAATCGGAGCAGCCAAAAGCAAGGCGGTCTCAAGAGTATGCCTGCCTAAGTAAAGAACGAAACTGCTGTCCATCTGCCAAATTCCTAAAAAAAATCTGTGCCTTAATTAAAACTCAGGCTGAGACTCTTCGCCAGCAAACCCCACCCATCAACAAGAATGAATAACATCAGCTTGAAAGGCAGCGAAATCATCACCGGCGGCAGCATCATCATACCCGCACTAAGTAAAACACTCGCAATAACCATGTCGATCAATAGAAAAGGAATAAACAAGAGACAGCCCATCTCGAATGCCGTGCGGAACTCACTGATAATAAATGCCGGAATAACTATGTGCAAATCTATCTCCATCAGACTGGTAGGAGGCTCAATTTTGGCCATCTGCACAAAAAGAGCCAAATCAGCTTCCCGGCATTGTCGCAGCATGAACTCCTTGAGACAACTTCCGGCCCGGGCCCCGGCTGCCTGAAAATCAATTTCATCTGCAATATAAGGCTGAATCGAGCTTGTGTTAATCTTCGAAAATGTTGGCGCCATTGTATATAAAGTCAGAAACAACGCTAAACCTATTATGGCAACAGTAGGCGGTATGGTTTGAGTGGTTAGAGCACGCCGAATAAAAGCCAGAACAATAACTATTCTTGTGAATGATGTCATCATCACCAAAAGGCTTGGCAAAATCGCCAGACCGGTAAAGATAATTACAAGCTTCACGGGAGTTGACCAATCTTTACCTTCGGCCTCGTCGGCAGTCGCTTTGTCTATGACTGTCATCAAATCTCCGATGCTTGGGATACCGACTGCCGGAGCATTTACTCCAGAAGTATCGTTTGGCAGTCTTGGCAGTTCAGGCTGAGCGAGCGCATTGGCGCCCTGACCAAAAGACAATCCGGCCGGCATCAAAATAACTACCGCAAATAAAAGCATTCGAATAAGTTTACCAACCATCTATTTTCTCAATTATAATTCGTTTCTTTAGCTGATAAATTCATTAAATCGCCGGTCAGGTCAGCCAATTTCGTAATGTTCTCATTTGTGCTGCCTATAAGAAACCGCCGATTATCTATTTCGAGTAAATGCACTGCCTTGCGGGGACCGAGGTGGACAGTTTCGATGATACGAATTTCTTTGCCCGGCAGGTTTGCAATCTTTGGCAGGAGTTTTTTGGAAACGTAAATCGCCACTATAAACAGAGCAAGAACAAACAAAACCGCAAGTACCGCTCTAATAGAAAATCCTGCTCCACCGGGATTAAAGTCCGATTCCCTGAAAAAATCAGGATCATTTGCAAACAAGGGACTATTTTTAGATTCGGCACCTGCTTGCGGCTGGTCGGGATCGGGCTGCGATTTCCCAGACTCCATTCCATTAGTCGCGGGCTGGGCCGAGCAGATAACCAGCACACCGGCACCCAACACAACCATCATCAAAAACAAAAAGATTTTTTTCCTAAATTCAACCACACTTCAAAGCACATTAAAACAATTCTCGGGCCGTCATTTAGCGACATACTACGAGCGCACTAATCAGTATTCTAAGTGCAAATAGCGTGCCGAAATGCTAAAAAGTGCTTTGATACACTATCAGCAGCGATTTTGTGATGAAAATCGCGCGGGCGAACATAAAAGTTGTCGAAAAACTTGACAAGCGTACAAATTAATCACTTGTTCTTAAAACCGCTATCAGGATCTGCGAATGCTTCGAAATCGGGCTGTCCCGCCCCACCCAATCACCTCCCGAGCCCGCTCCCCATGAATAAACAGACCATTTTGATCGACCGCCAGCCAGGCTACGTCGCGATTGCCCCCCCCCTGCCGCAGACAGTGCACCCCGCAGAAAATCTGCCACCGTTTGGGCTCGCCTTGCAGAGAGCAACCACTTCTCTTTATCGCTCTTCCCATCAGAGGCCAGGCCGAGGACATATAGTTCGACCGGCTTTCGGCCGACATTCTGCTGTAAATCCAGACTAAATCCTCTCAGAAACTTCCTCGCCGGCTCATTCAGGTCGATGCGACCGGGTGAAAAGTGAACGTTAGCTACCGAAAAATTGGTCCTTTCAGCAACTATTTGCGAAGGCACAATTGTGGTCGTTTGCCTAAGTTTTTCAAGAATCCGGCGAAGCTCTTCGGCCCTTGCGTCAAGAGTCCTGAGATCTGTGGACTCATCAGGATTACTTATGGAGTGTTTGGTTTTGATATCCCCAAAACGAGGCCTCTCTTCTTTTCCAAACAGCATTCCAAGTCCGATGTGTCTAATTGATTCCAGAAAGGCATCTCGACCTTTATCAAAAAGTTCCGGATCCTGGACGTTAGCCAGACTTAGCAGCATTACGAAAAAAGTCAGCAGCAGAGTGATCATATCTGAGAACGTAACGATATAGGCTGGAACCTTGGTACCTTCATCCCCAATTACAATGCGTGGCCGTCTCAATTGTAGACGCTCCGTTCTAACAAGACTATTTCAACGCTGCGTTCAGATTCCGGGCGCCCCATGCCCGGCTCACTGCCTGTAAAGCTCTCTTGAGCCAGGATGCTTGCTGCCGAGATGCTGAAACGCTCCCAATCAAGGTTGTGTTGTGTTGTGAGATACTCCATGACTACCCATGCTCGTGGCAGACCATAGTATTCACTGCTCATATCGTCTGCCAGTCCGTTTTCACTAACGACTATCCGGCTGGGTACTCCCCTTAAGAACGAAGCCATAGTATCCATAATATGGCGACCGCCAGGTGAAAAAGCTGTTCCTTTGCCCCAAAAAAGCTTCTTCGATGAGATCAGAAATGCTATACCGCCCCGAAGGTCCACAGGCTCTGTTTCTTTCATCAAGCTGTCTTGCAATTCTTGAACCGAAGTGGGCTTCTCACTGCCTTTTCTAAGATCAGCTACATGTCTTACCGGGGGCAGATACAAAAGCGCATCTCTATCGCTTCTGCGCACCGGACTGATAGTGGTTAGAGCTGTTGAATAACCTATCTTCAAGTTCCTAAATACCCTGTTGTCAAAAGATGAAAAACTCAAGAGAAGTACAAAGAACGTTAACAGCAGCGTCATACAATCGCTGAAAGTCACCATCCATTCCGGTGCACCCGGGGCATCATCGGATTCCGCCTGTTTGTTCGCACGCGCCATTATATATTTGCCTTGACTTCTTCTCGTCTGCTCTGTGAGATAAATGCCTGCATTTTTTCCCGAATGGCAGTCGGATTATCACCTTGCGCAATAGCACAAACACCTTCTACAATCATTTCCATCGAGATTGCCTCTGCTTTGGAGTAAATCCCCAGTTTGCCCGCCAATGGGATAAAAATCAAATTAGCAGAAAATGCTCCGTAAAAGGTGGTGAGCAAAGCGACCGCCATCCCGGCACCAATCTGGTCCGGCGAGGACAGGTTTTTGAGCATCTGGACCAACCCGATGAGAGTGCCGACCATCCCGAAAGCAGGGGCCGCCGCACCCATAAACTCCAGAATCTTCTTACCCGTCGAATGGCGGTCTCGAAGGTTTTCGATCTCCAGAGACAACAGGTCCCTTATTGAGTCGGATTCCTGTCCATCCACAAGCATCTGCATACCCTTAACAAAAAACAAATCGCTTATCTTGGGAATCTCCTGTTCCAGGGCCAATGCTCCGTCACGTCTGTTAATAGCGGCAAAATTCACCATATTTTGTACCAGTTCAGACGTTGACGGAATCTTGGTTACAATCGTTTTTTTGACCACTGAGAATATTCCCAGAAACTGGGGCAGAGAAAAATGTATGAGAGTAGCACATAACATCCCACCCATAGTGATTGCCAACGAAGGAATGTGCACAAATGACTGCCATCCGCCGCCAACAACAATGGCACCGACAATAACAATGAAGCCAAGAACAACACCTACTATAGTCGCAATGTCCATAGGACTACGTCCCCTCAACTATCTGTTTCAATCTCTTACACAAAGCTGCCGCTAACGCCGGCTCGGAAGTAGCCAACTCGGCCAGCAATTTGGCTTTGGTCCTTTCAGCCATATAGTGTAGTATCTTGACCGCATCATCAAAGCTGCTGCTGACATTGCCGGCCCCGACAGCTTGCATTTCGCTCGTATCCTGCGCTGCACACAGATTAGTCAAAATCTTACCGGCACTGGTCACTTCCATCTTGTCATAAGTAGCTGCTATCGATACCAGATTGGTCTGCTCTGCCTGGTCAATCTCAAGCCTGCTTTTAAGCAGCTTATCACGCTCACTTTTGAGATTGGCAATGGTCGAAGCAAGTTCAATTCGCAGGGTATTGAGGTTCTCAATGTCCTTCTTTAGCACATCCTGGGTCAACTGCAATCTTCGTTCCCTGACTCCAAGGGCCAGCAGCCTGTTGTTATACTCCTGCATTTTTTCCCGGACATCCAGAACCAGATTCTTGAGCTGTTGCTCTGTCATAGCTTTTGTCATCGGGCCGGAAACCGCGGCAACAGTGCCAACCATACCAGTTCGAGTCTGCGGCAGCCCCTGTCCAGATTCGTCACCGGTAAGCGCCGACTGCTCTGATTCGTCGGGAAGGCTTACCTGGGATGATGGAGTAAGCCACGCAAAGACGAACGCTCCGGCAAAACTTACTAATCCCGCCGCCGCTGTTATTATTATAAATTTCTTACTCATTGGTATTCTCCCAATTTCGTGATTTTCGGACAAATGAAATTGTAGCCCCCTCATCCAGCTCTTTCTGCTCAAGCTTCTCCTGTTCCTTTATAAATTGTATCTTTGCTTCAACTCGTAATTTTTCCAAACCTTCTTTGAACCTTCTGACTTTTATAACTTCAGCGATTTTCTCTCTTTGTTGTGATTCCAGCTCATTTATTTTATCTTTGAGTTTCCTGATCCGCTCATCACTGGCGGCTGAATATCTCAAAAAGAATTCTTGCTCACCTAATCGCTTTTTCGGATTACCTTCGGTCAATCCGTCGATGATACTCTCTAACATTTTCTGTCGTGCGAGCAGTTCGCCTCGCCTCTGCGCCAATCTTTCTGTAAGCTCAAACAGTTCTGCCCTGGTTTTCTGCTCCTCCTTTTTTTTAATTTCAAGGACACGCTGCATCCGCCATACGAAACGTTTCATTTAATACCCAATTTTTCATTCTCAATACCGGCCCGCCTTAAAGTTATTGCGCTCGCGAACCCAATAGCTCATCCCATGAATTTGTAATAACAGTCAAGCGCTCGACAGTTTCTGCAAAATCCGTCCTCTCACGAACAGGTTGAATAAGGAAATCCCTTATCCTGTCTATCAAAGCCAAAGCTCCGTCAATATGCCGATTGCTGCCCGGCGAAAACGCCCCGATGTTTATCAAGTCTTCAGCATCAGTATAAATGGCGTATATTTCTCTGAGCTTCTGTGCTGCAAGCTTGTGCTCTTTGCTTGTCACCACAGGCATCAACCGGCTGATGCTCTGTAAAATATCCACAGCAGGATAATGGCCCCTCTCGGCTAATCTTCTCGACAGAACTATGTGCCCGTCCAGCAGACTCCTCGCACTATCAGCTACAGGATCAGCCAGGTCATCGTTCTCAACCAGAATCGTCAAAATACCCGTTATACTTCCTCTCTCGGCACAGCCTAAACGCTCGATGAGTCTCGGCATCAGTGAAAAAACGCTCGGACAATAGCCCTTGGTGGCCGGAGGCTCACCCGCAGCAAGACCTATTTCGCGCTGAGCCTGGGCAAAGCGAGTAAGTGAGTCCATCATAAACAAAACATTTTTCCCCTTGTCTCTAAAATATTCGGCGATTGTAACTGCCACGAAAGTCGCCTTTACTCGCTGAATCGCAGGAGAATCCGAGGCCGCTACGACAACAACACTGCGTGCCAGACCATCCTGGCCAAGATCCGAATCGAGAAATTCTCGAACCTCCCTGCCACGCTCACCAATCAGTGCAACGACATTGACGTCCGCCTCACTCGAATTGGCAATGTCGCCAAGCAGAACGCTCTTACCCACTCCGCTGCCTGAGAAAATCCCTATTCTTTGCCCCTTCCCACAGGTCAGCACACCATCTATCGACCTGATTCCCAGAGCCAAATGGTTTGTAATCTTCTTTCGACTTAGAGGTGCCGGACTGCTCGCATCCAATGCCTTTTTGTCCATCCCTAACAATGGACCTTTATTATCTATCGGTTCCGCCAGCCCGTTTAATACTCTGCCAAGAATATTATCGCTTAGAGTAATATGGCGTGGAGTGGTCCGGGCAGTTACCGTATCGCCCGGTGATATGCCCTCTATATGCTCCAGCGGCAGCAAAATAAG
>DAOVMB010000095.1 GCA_030630905.1 Sedimentisphaerales bacterium | reverse complement strand
TACCCGGAAGTGTTCGTATAAGCCGGAGAATACAAATTCTGGTGTATGTTCAATGGTTTGAGGGATTTTCAAAGCTCAGCAAAGCTGCCTGGGCGAACTTTTGACGCAGGCATCAAGGTTAGCACTTTGTCAATTTAATTTGTAATAATGAGAGGAAATGGAAAAATGGATAATCAAGTCATACTGGGAATTCGGAGAAAAGTCATGAGCAGTCTGATGATATTACCGCTTCCGGTGCTCCTGCTATGTGCCTACGCAGGTACGCCGGCACACGCGGGACGACAAAGAGCGCCAGTTTCTGTGATGGACAATGGACGATACCTTATCGGCGAGGATGGCAAGCCATTTATCGTGATCGGGGCATGTACGGCTATCGCGGATCAGGCAATTATTGAGGCAGTAGTTAAGGAGTTTCTGGAGAAAGGGTACGGAAAGAATGATTGGGAAGCTATCCCCGAGATGGGATTGGGATTTGGGCTTTTCAATATCAAGGATATACCCAGAGACATCAAGGCTGGGCGTTGCCGGATAGTCACAATTGATAGCGTGGATACGCATTTCAAGAAGCTCTCCGCCGCTGGTGTGAATGTATGGCGAACGTGGGAGGCGGCGCATGGCGTAGCCAAGGCGGTGCAGTATTCCCTTTCCAAGAATCCTGAGCGACAGGGCACGTGTTCACTCAGCAGCTTAGTTCCCTGGGGATATCTATTATCCATCGGGTTCTCCTGTTTGTAAGGGTAATGGGAATTTGTGCTTAGATAATCCCGCTTATGTCGATGAGGTACATCTGTCGGCCGTTGCCGCCGTGCGGCGAGTCAATGACAATGCTTCGGCCTTCCGGGCTGAAACGTGGGTGCGTATCGCACCGCCATTCGCCTTTGTACTGCGGCGGCAAATAGAAGGAGCCCAGCGATGAAGGAAAACGAATCGCGAACCATCGGTGTTGAACAGTAAATGGTTGAAATAGTGTTTGACCTCTTTTGAGTTGCCGGGTATTTTGCCCAGCCCGGCAATCTCGGCAACGGAGATTATCAGCTCCTGCTTGCCGGTTTCCAGGTCGAGCCGGAAGATGCCGGAGTCCTTCGATGCCAACTGGTCTGCATACGGGTCGGGCAGGCCGGGGTATGCCATAGCCGGCCCGCACATCCTGAATGCGTCGAAAATCCGGCGCCACAGCGGTGCGGCCGTCCGGGCTGACGGCATAGAACGGATACGGTAATGTTCGCTTCTTCTTGCTGTCGACGTCGAGGATATGACAAACGAAACGACTGCCTCAAGTCATGTCCGAATTTGTTAACGGAAGATGAGATGATAAGATTCTTACGCATCCCTGAGATCAATAAAGCTCAGAATTATCGTAACGCAATTGCTCATCTTAAACGATATCCTAACTTACCGCATAACCAACCAGACCAGCGAGCCGTTGCCCATACCGCCCACACTGGAAGCTAAAATATGGACCGGGACACGGCTCATCCCGTTACTGAGACTATCGCCTTTGGTCAACGGCCCGATTCTCGTTTCGTATTCAATCGATTTTTGGATAAGTCGATGCATGCGATCATTCATTGGCACGCTATTGAAGCTGGTGATGCCATGTCCATGGGCGGGAATCCCTTCAATCTTGACCAGCAAAGGCTCCTTGACAACGCCAACGTTTCTTATTCTAATATTGGTCGGAGCGGGAGAACCGGTCCGAATACTGGGTTAAAAAGATCATAGTCCCAGGGCGTCAGGACAAACGCTTATAAGCGTATTAATCCTGTTTTCAGGAGCGCCTATCTTTATTGTGCCCCGCTCCATTTTTTAGTCTGGGTGCATCCGTTGTTATTTGAGCAGATCAGCATATTACGCTGGCCATATTGGTAAGATGTTGCCGACTATACATTGCATAACCTACGTATTCTTGTGTGGCGTTTTTAAGAAAGTAAAAAGTGTCCGAAATTGACAGAGAACAATTCAACCAATACTGGAGATCCACAGAGGTAATCCGAGAATACGAACGGATGCTTTTTACATTTGGGGCTATGGAATTACCTTACGTACTGGTCGCCGAACATGGCCAATTCAAGGACAGGGCCGTTGTGATAAAAGGCCTCGTTGCTCTTCAGAGACCGCAAATAATGTTACCCCCACATTACGGCGGGCCAGAGTTCAAGGAAGGGTTTGAACATGCAAACGCACTTCCTCCTGAAGCTGTGTACCTTCTCAGAGCTATGCAAGTGCCTTATTCTCAGATAAGCAACAAACCAGTTGCTGAAGAACAGATAGAATACGGCAGTGTGCAGAGCGTGTTGGACAAATTTGACAAGGAGATGGAAAGTCGAGAGGACACAGAGACAGGGCTGATAAAGGGAGTCCTTGATGGAGCAGATATCTCTCTGATGAGGTATTCGTTAGGGCTGGCAATCAAATCAGCACCGGGAAATGTGAAGGAGTTTTTTGAGCACCTGAGAAGGCGAAGAGGAGAGCCGATAAGTCCTGATGAGAGGATTACGGACGAGGATATAAGGAGGTTGTTTGGGTAGGCTTCGGGATGGGATGCAGATTAGCAGGATAGCCGAAAGGATCGAGCGGCAAATCTAAGGAGAGCCAGGGCGAACTACTTGCTCCATCGAAGATTTCGTTTCCGGCACTCACAATCACTTTACTGGAGACTCAGACCGTTAGCGGTTAGATTGTCCACCTCAAACACATATCCGGCCGGAACCTCCACACGGCACATTGTTTGATCGTTGTCTTTCCACCATTTGACCACGACCGGCCCCTGCGGAGTCAGAAGCCTTCCCTCACACCAATCCAGGCCAACTTCGGAAATTCTCAAGCGGATGACCTTCTTTTGGGCATCAACCGCATGAACACCAAGTACGTCACGGTAGAGACTATGGGCCACATGAGAGGCAAAGCCATGGTTGCAGCTGGCGGAAGCCCCGACATTCTCCCAAAGCGTGCCGGTCTGTTCGGCCATGTAGAGGTAGAAGTCAACAAGCTCCTTCTTGATTCGAGCCGGATGGTCGTAGCGACTTAGAAGTTCTGATCGGAGGTAATTGCCAACAAAAGCATTGGCCGGATGAATCTCGGGGAAGGCATTAGTTTGCTTGCGTTCGGGGCCAAACTTGTCCACTAGTTTGTCCCAAAGCTCCCCGTGCGTTTGGGGAGTGGCCACATCGAAGAAGAACGCAAAGTATTGGCAGACCTCCGTGCGGTCCCACGTGACTTGGAGTTGGCCGCCTTTGCGCACCGCATTGTCTACAAAGAACTCACCATCGAACGACTGCTGGCGAACCACTGTGCGTATCTGCTCGGCCTCCTCAATAAGCTCGGGTTCATTGTACATTCTACCCGCTGCGGCCAGGGCTGCCGCATAGAGCATATTGGTTGGATAGCTGACATCCTGCACAAAGCTATTGGCTTTTGACCATTCGACAAAGACCCAGCTCTCTAGTTTCTCCAGGAGCCCATCCTCATTCTTGAATTGCTGGAAGTATTGATACAGGGCCTGCAGTCTGGGTCTCAGGGCGGCAACCAGATCGTGGTCGCCGCTACGAGCCTGATATTCCTCCAATTGGATGACAAACCACATTGCCCAATTCGGGATAAAGACACCGTCATAATGATCGGCCGGGTAGCACATGGGTAGCATTCCTTCTGGTAGATGCGCAAAACTGGACGGAAGGAGATAGTTTTCGAAGAGATTCTTTTCGATGGTTGTGTTACCGCAAAGGTCGAATGCGACACGGGACGTAAAGAAACTGTCACAAAGCCAACCAGCCCGTTCCCGGGAAGGACAATCCATGAAGATATCGGTAGCATTTTGTCTGAATGTTTGCCGGGCCGCTTCGAAGATTTGATTCAACCTTGGATCACTGCACGAGAACCTGGCCTCTTCGGTTTCTGAGTTCGCGTACTCTCGTAAATACAGACTCTCGACTTTGCAGGTGCCTTGCAATACATTCAGCTTAAGGTAGCGCATTGTATATGGCTCGAAGGATTCCAGATGGTATGTGCCCGGCTCCAGTTCGTAGCAGACGGCGTTGACACAACCAAGCCGCTTGAAATCCACATCGTCCTTAGTGAGTATTTCATCGAATGTGAAGTAGATTTTGGTCTGCTTGGAACATCGGATAGTTGCCCCGATGAAACCGGTGAGATTCGTCCCCAAATCGACTATGGAGAATGTGTTTTCCGAAAGCTCAATAGCTTTATCAGGTCGATACGGCTTGTCTATTCTTTCTTTAGAGGCCGATTGGATTTTCTGCAATTCAATTGATGGGATGACTTGAAGTTCACTTTCCGGATACCCTTTTAGTTTTGGCCCGATGTTGACCAGGGAGCGGTCTTTCCAAAGTCGCGCTACCGGTACATCATGTTGGAGCTTACCTTGCGAGACATTGAGAGCAGGCCGGCGCTTTAGAAAACGAGGATATGCTACGCGTCGAACAAGGAGCTTTCGCAAAGGTAACGTTGAGCAGGATGCTTTGGCGGATTCGGCCAACGGTTTGTCCCACCAGTGGTCGTCGCCTTCATTCAACCGATAGTATTCAATAAACGGACGCTGAAAGCTGTAGCGTTGCACTTTTTGGACGCGGTGGTTCAAGACAGTGGCTTTAAAATTGACTCCTTTGCCAGCGGTTGAAGCCAGGATCTTCCCATCGGATACAATCTCCGCCTGTAGGAACGCAGGCTCGTCCAGTAGATAGAAACTATTGACATTGTAGCCGGCTACTTCGATAGCCAGGACATTTCTCTCGCTCATATAGCGGCCAAGAGACCATTCGTCGATCCGGTAAAATTCATGAGGTCCGCGGGCGGGACCATGGCCGACGAAGTGCCCATTGAGATAAACGCGGTAAAGCGATGAAGCAGCGATCCGAAGTACAGGATATTTTTGCTTTGAGCACTCAAAGACAGTTCGAAATCCCACGAAAAGGTTCTTCTCTGTTTCCCGACCTGCCGGCCAGATTGGAAGGGCCGAGTCAAACAACGACCTCGTAGTACCGGCCTGAGCATTCGACATCGAAGAAAACATGCCGATGATACAGAGTACGCAAAGGATTGCTGGAGTCTGAATTGATCTGAAATGCTCTTTCATTATCATAACCTCTTGTATTTCAACATTCCCTATTCTGACTGCCTGTCGCGTTAACTTGGCAGGATACAGTTACGCCAAACTGAAGCGCGTATGATACCGAGATTGTACAAAGAGATTGACAGAACTGCACGCGAGTATTCCAACCGAGCGTAACCCGTTCACGGCTTTGAAGTGACTCGCCTGAATAGCGGCGGGGGAAAATATCTTGCGAAAATATTTACGGTGGAGTGAAAAATAGCTTGCGCTGAGATTATGTAGAGCATATAATCTTGTGGAGATGTTCGGTCACCTTATTGTTATTGCATGGACTTGATTGCTGCTTGAAGAACTCTGTAGCAGGCGCTCTTTACAGGAGTTCCCGGGATTACACTTTTGACTACACTTTTGCGGTTGTATTTACGGGTATTTAACCGTTTTTATTGCGTTTGGAGATTTGAGTAAGTGCCGTTTTTAGCATGATTTACGTGATTACAGCATTTTGCCGGGTGTGCATGGCATGTAAGAGGTCGTGGGTTCGAATCCCATTGGCTCCATTCTCATAATCCCTTTATTTATAAGTGCTTGCCCTTCGACATTCATTAACTTAAGGACTGCCAAGTAGTTGCCAACACCGGATAGGCCCTATTTACAGGCATGTACCCTTGTTTTATGAGCTTCGTCGATGGTTGCGGCCCGGATTCTTTTGCGTGATTTTAGCTATTCAAGGCCGCACTTCGCTCATATAATCAGGATCATTATGGAACGTGCGGCTAATAGAATTATCGATGCAAATTTCAATCGTGCTCGCGAGGCTTCTCGCGTAATGGAGGAGTTCTGCAGGTTCGTTTTGAATTCGAGTTTATTGACCGAAAGAGCCAAGAAGCTAAGGCACGAGCTCTCGGCGTCTATCGGCAGGCTTGACGCTGGCCGGCTCATTTCGAGCAGGGACACGCTCGGGGACGTCGGTGTCGGCAAAACGGTAGAAAAACAGCTTACTCGCGGCAATCTCAATGATTGTTTTACTGCCGGCTGCAAGCGTCTGACCGAGGCCCTGCGAGCGCTTGCCGAGGTTATCCGGATCGATAATGAGCCTGTCGCCGCGACAATCGAAAAGCTGCGGTACGAGGCTTATACGCTTGAGAAGGACATCGTTATTTTCAGCGATACTTCTGCGAAATTCAAACGCGTCGGATTATATATTGTCATTACGAGTAACCTGCCGGCGGAAGTCATTTCGCTGACCTACAAATGTGCCGCTGGTGGTGCCGATTGTATCCAGCTTCGGGCGAAAGACGTCGAGGATGACAGGTTTTTCGCTCTTGCCGTCGAGTTCGTCAAGATTTGCAAAGACGCCGGCATCGTTAGCGTCATTAACGACCGGGCTGACATTGCCGTGGCGGCAGAGGCTGACGGGGTGCATCTCGGCCAGAATGACCTGCCGGTTGAGCAGGCTCGCAAGCTCCAGTTGGCTCCGTTGATTATCGGCAAGAGCACGCACTCGCTTAAACAATTGCGTGCCGCCTGCGCCGAGGGCCTTACCTATGTCGGCCTGGGGCCTGTCTTTGCTACGGCGACAAAATCCGGAGCGGACGCCGTTGGTTTGGAGTATGTCACCCAGGCGACGGAAGTGCTTGCCGATACGGGTGTCGGTCATGTCGCTATCGGCGGGATAACGCCGGACAATGTTGAACGCGTGCTGGATGCCGGTGCCGAGAGCATTGCGGTTTGCTCTGCCGTAACACATACGAGCGATCCGGCGGCAGCCTGTCGGGCTTTCAAAGAGAAGATAGAAGCTTTCAGAAAGGATTAGTTTTGGACAGAAGCAGGGGCAATGTTCGAGTGATGCTGGTTTTGTGTTTGTGCTGTGCGATGGCCGCTGCGGCTGATACGTTGCCGGAGAAACCGCCCGGTGAGTTTTTTCCGTTGCAGGATACAGACCATCAGCGCACCGATTCGTTTAAATGGGGTCAGCCGATTGTAGGCACGACCTATTTCTACTGGTACGATATCGACACCGGCAGTCACATCGTTAACGGTGACGGGACAGATGCACTTACCACCCATCCGGCTGACATGGAGACGATTAGCTATAAGCGGGTCGGCTGGCATAAGCAGCAGCTCATCGATATGATGGACGCCGGCGTCGATTTTCTCATGCCCGTATATTGGGGCGTGCCGGGGAAATACGATGGATGGAGTTTTGCCGGTCTGCCGCCTTTAGTCGAGACTCATAGCCGGTTGCAGGCCGAAGGTCATAAGCCGCCGGCTATCGGCCTTTTCTACGACACTTCGATTCTCAAGTGGAACAGCTTTAACAAAGGCGGCGCCAGCTACCACGTCGATTTGACGACGGACTTCGGCAAAGAATGGTTTTATATGGCGATTCGTGATTTTTACAGTCTTATCCCGCCGGCCAAGTGGGCCCGTGTTGATGGCAAGCCGATCATCTTCTTCTACGCCTCGGCCTTTGCGAAAGCGCAGGACCCGTCACAGTTCGACTACGTCAAGCGCAGATTCAAGGCCGACTTCGGCATCGAGCCGTTTCTCGTCAAATCTTCCGGTTGGATGGGTCAGGCCGATGCGATATATTCCTGGGGCGGCGCGGTCAGCGGGCCTCTGATTTTCAGGAAGACCGCGGCTCTCGGCCCCGGGTACGACCACAGTGCCGTGCC
>DAOVMB010000473.1 GCA_030630905.1 Sedimentisphaerales bacterium | reverse complement strand
GTTCCGCAACAATACATGGTATCGCGACGGCAAGCCGCACTGGGCTTACGGCACGCCTTACTTCATAAAGACCACCCGGCGGGACTGGATCGAATGGACGCCAAATGTCATTACCTCGAAGGTGACAATCTCCGATAGCAGGGCACGCGTGTTTCTCGGTTCATGCACACCCAACTTCCGAAGCTTCCAAATGATGGACGAAGACGGCACATGGCGCGACTGCGGTGAGCAGGTCGAAATCTTGCTCGACAGCCGTGACCGTAAGAGCTTCACGTTTCGAACGATCAACCTCTTCGGAGTAACCGGTCCGGAACATCGAGTCGAGATTGCATTAAAGAAAGGCAATCGGTAATGAATTGACCTTAAAGGATTAAAGGCACCCGGCAATGAATTGCCGTAAAAGGATTAAAGGCACCCGGCAATGAATTGCCGGGCTAAATATGGGATTGGGGGATTGAATTGTGTAATTGAATTATGGCGAGAACACTTGGTTATATGATTACCTTCACGACGTATGGGACGTGGCTTCAGGGTGATAAGCGGGGATTCGTTAAGAATGGCAAAACCTATGCCGGCAATCAATCTCTTGCCGATTCGAATAAACAAAACCTTTGTAACAATCCGGTTAGACTATTAAAAATCCATCGAGCAATCGCTGCTAAAGCCATCTTCGAAAAAGCCGGTCGGATAGGTCAAAAGATTCTTGCATTGGCTGTGTGTTCCAATCACGTCCATCTTGTTGCCGATTATGTACCGGTGCCAATCGGTAAGGTCGTCAGCTATTATAAAAATTCGGCGCAGGCCGCACTTCGCAAGGTCGGTCTGACCGGCAGGGTCTGGACAAAAGGATTCGACAAACGATATTGTTTTGATGAGCAAGCCTTGAAGAGCAGAATCGATTACGTAAATTCCCACAGCAAAAAACACCATATATAGCCCCTCAATTTATTGAGGGGCTTTCACCGACACAATTGGGCTTGTTAAATATTTCATATCTCCTTGTGGTTCCGGAACTTCTCAATTGACCGTAAGGATGCGTGTGGTTTTTAAGGGTCGGCGGCAGGATGTAACCGTAATGGCGTCCCATCCAGTAGGGCAGCAGCCACCATACTCCATCGCTTTCGGTATGTCCGCCGTCGCCCTGAACCGCTCTCCAGGGATTTTTGTCCCATCGGATGACGCCGCGTTCGCTGGGCGGCAGTAAACGATTCGTCTGAAGGTTTTCCCATTCCGGTGTGCGCACGATCCGGATGTCTTCGCGGCGTGAATTATCAACGGTCCAGCGTATAAGATCGAGAGATGCATCACGCAGGGAGGTGACAGAGATTTCCAGTTGAGGCAACTCGCCGGAGCAGGCGCCGTAGATGAACTCAAAAAACGGGCTGCAATCGGCTTTCACTGCGGCGTACCAATGGTCGAGGCTCTCGCGATACAAACGCCGCAGCTTCGGATCATCTTCGTGCATCAAAAGGCACGGATAGGCCAGCGCGAGCAGCTCGTCGTCGATGTGCGTACGCCACGTTGGATTGGTTGTCTTGGCGTGTCTTACGTTGTCGGCGTAATTATGCTCGTAGAGCAGTTTGAGGTACTCGTCCTGATAGCGATTGTCGCCGGAGACGTGGTAGGCCAGCTTGAGATACGAGAGAATCTCCACAGAGTTTATACCTCGTTCCGGGGCCCAGTCCGGGTCACTGTTGAGTTTTTCCGGTGCCCACACGCCCCATTTGGTGTGAGTTCCGTCGATGCCCTTAAGGACGTAGCCGCTGTCGATTATATAGTCTACGATATTGAGGATATGTCTGGATACACGCTGTCGTTCCGCGTCATCGGTGACCAAATCGTAATAGAATAAATAGCCGAACATGTGCCCGGTGATTTCATCGCTGCTTGTGTCGCTTTTCCACAGCCACTTGCCGTCACTTGAAGGACGCCAGCGTGTTTCAACTCTTTTTTCTCGTGGATTTTCAACGGCCATCTCGGCCCACTGCCGGTCGGATATTTTTCTGTTTGGGTCGGCCATTCTCGTCCAGGAACTCGGAATAACCGTACGCGCCACAAAACCGGGCGTCTCCGTGACGATCTGTAGAAACCGCAGGGCTTCAAATGCCTTTTTTGCGTTGGCCTTTGCCCGGGGGGTTTTTGTCGCGGCGTAACGGAAGCTCTCGCTCGCAAGGTACATGCCGGTATATTGTCCATCGTTGTCATCGTCTCGTGGTTTCCATGTGCTTATGTCGCCGGGGACGCTTAGCGAACATTTTTCGACGAGCCCGGGATCGCGCACATGCCGTGCCAGGCATACGCCGAGGAAATAATCCGCTTTTTCGGCAAGATTCATCGACTTGCGTTTGATCGCACTGACGCCCTTATCTGTCGCAATCCAGGCAGTCCCGTGCGAATCAAACGCAATGTCACGTACATCGTCGCTAAGAAGCCAGCGTTTGCTGTGCCGGATCGACCAGTTTCGTTTGTCGTACCTTGCAATCCCACGATCCGTGCCGACCCACATCTTACCGTCAGGCCCCTGCGTCACGCATCGTATAGAAACGCTGGGCAGGCCCTCAGCGGGAGTGAAGCTGCGAACGCGATTATCACCCTTATAGACGGTAATGCCCCCAAGCCCGCCGATCCACAGGCTGCCGTCTCGGGCGTAAGCTATATCATGCAAGTCCGGGCCGAGCAGTTCCGATTCTGTCTGATACAATTTATATTCCGTATCCGTGTGTCGGTACAATCCCATCCCTGTGGCAATCCACAATCCGCCGCTTTCATCGGCTAACGCGGCACGAAAGTGCTTCGAGTACGGCATCTGTTTATATGTGCACATGCCATTCGCTACACGCCAGTGGCCGGCTCCGCCCAATCCGACAACTTCGTTTTCTGTGACACAGAGTGCTGCAATCGGGTGGTTGATCTGTTTTACTCTTTGCAGGC
>DAOVMB010000020.1 GCA_030630905.1 Sedimentisphaerales bacterium | reverse complement strand
CAATGACCAGGCTGGTTCTGACAAATGCCATTTACTTTAAGGGCAACTGGGCGAGACAATTCAAAGAATATAGAACTAAAGATGCGCCTTTTACTCTTGCCGACGGCCGGAAGATTGACGTTGCAATGATGAACCAGAAAGCAGAGTTCGGCTATATGGAAACCGATACCTTCCAGGCCCTTGAACTACCCTATGTGGATGATGAGCTTTCGATGGTTATTCTGCTTCCGAAGAAATTGGATGCTCTGGACGAATTCGAGAAAACACTCACGCCGGAAAATCTTACGCAATGGCTGGCCAAAATTCACAAACGCGAAGTCGTGGTTTTTGTGCCGAAGTTCAAGATGACAAGCCAGTTTAGTCTGGCTTCCGTTCTTAAATCGATGGGAATGAAAGATGCTTTTTCGTCAAATGCAGATTTTTCCGGGATAAACGGTAAAAGAGATCTCTTCATCTCAGCGGTCATTCACAAGGCCTACGTCGAGGTCAACGAGGAAGGTACAGAAGCGGCAGCGGCAACAGGAGTAGTGATGAAGCTGACATCGATCGGACCGACTCCTGTACCGGTTTTTCGCGCAGACCATCCATTTTTATTTCTTATCCGGGACAACCTGACAGGCAGCATTTTATTCATCGGCCGAGTCGCAAATCCGAAAGCTTAACGTCCATCTCACTTCAGCCATTTGGCCATTCTCTCCTTGACCTCTGAATGAGGAATAGTCTGTCCGGCATCGGCCTGCTGAAGCCCACGCTCAATCTTAGCCAGGAATAGAAGGCGATCCATAGCATCCTCAATGGAAGCGTCGTCCGGCAGATTATTTACAGCTTGTAGGACTTTTTCTTTCGTCGTCATAGCAATATCATACCAAATTGGATGTCGGTAAGTCAATTAAAAAAATCTCAAACTAAGGGCTTTTACCCTAAGCTTTTCCGTGGCGTACTGAAATATCATCCGGGCAGCGTCTTTTTCCATTTCAACAAAAATGCTTCCGTTTCTTTCCTATTGAGCTTCCTTCTTTGAAATACCGCGAGTATTTCTTAGCGACAGCCTCGTCGGCATTAGCCCGACAGTATCTTCTGATTTCTTCGTATAGTTCCGTCGCTTTCATTGTGGTCATAACTCCATTTTCGCGGCAACGCCTGAGCACGCTTCGCATCTCCAAAGTACACCTTCTGTAGTTATTGCCGGGATCAGCAACGTTTTATATTTAAGGTAAATCAAACGATCCAAAGATGTACATAGGCGCCGTTTTCTATCTGATGCAGGCGTTCTTAACATTGGGCGACCGCATATAAACCACCAGGAGGATAGGATACACAAAGCCGATCAAACCACCACAGAATCCACCTATCACATGTGGAGTATCTTGATTGTATCCAGATGCTCCGGATACGCTGAGTCCAATATTAACGATCATGCCGACAATGCCCCAGACGATTGCGAACCAGCCATAGCCCAAGCACCAGATTCGAGCCCATGCTTTCAGATAGAGCAGGCCGATTCCAACGGTAAGTAACAGTATAGTGCAACCGAACCCGATAACTGTGGACAACAATAACCACGCTATGGCGCTTCCGTCAGGATTCATAGCATTGGGCATGACAAAGATCGCGACCAGCCCAACGGGTGTGCAGATAAGCCCTAAGCTGCCGAATATGATATTGAGGATGCCAAAGACCGTTACCGAGGTCGGTCGCTGGGGGACGAATGATTGTGGTGCGGCGGTCGCCGTCGTCTGCAAGGCAGAAGATATTAAAGGCGCGAGTTCGTCTATCGACGATGCTTGACGCCAGTCTTCCATCCCCTGAGTCCAGACCTGTGTTTCCGGCCCGAGCGTCCTATCGTGGAAGAGTTCGACGAGGCTCGATTCCGAGACGGGACCGTATTGTTGCTCGTTTTTCATATAGTACCACTGTCGTTCGTTCATACTCTTGATTCCTTATTTGTATTATTGCCTTCCAGCTTACTTCAAGACACAACTCACAAGCCACCTAATACGACAAACGCTTCACGAAATATGAGATATATCATTTGCGTTTCCCAAATGACTGAGTAGATACTTTTTGTCCGGACCGCCCAAGTGTTCCCAGGGGAGGGTTTCTTCCGGATCGAATTGTTTTTGTGCGGCTGCTTCAACATCTATACCGGACTTCTCAAATGCTCTGTGCCAAAGCTCGTAGTCGAAACATTCGTCCCACAAATCGAACTTTGCACCAGCCCGCCAAGCGGCTTCTATGACATCGCATAAACGCCTGTCGCCCCGGCCGATTGCCGATTCCAACACGCTGCGATTTATATGGTGAAACTTGAACTGCAGGAACTTCACGCGGAGCTTTGTTTTCTCCTCGATGATTAATTTTTTTGCCTGCTCGAAATACGATTTTGGTTTTTGCCCAAGCCAGCCAAACGGTGTGTGCGGCTTGGGAACGAACCAACTCACGGCGGCATTGATTTGGCCCGTTTTGCCGTCCACTTTTTTTCGCAGCTTCGCCAATTTGAATGACAAATCAACAATCCGCCTGATGTCATCCTCCGTTTCGCCGGGCAGGCCAACCACAAAGTATAACTTCAATCTTTGCCAGCCGGCCCGGTATGCGGCCTCTGTTGCGGCGAATAAATCCTCATCCTTGAGAGGCTTATTAATAATCTGTCGTAATTTTTCGCTGGCCGCTTCGACTGCGATTGTCAGGCCGCCCTTTCTTACCGATGTCAGCAGCCTGGGCAGCAGCTTCAACTGCCGGTCAACACGCAGACTCGGCAGCGAAAGTCCGACGTGTTTGTCGTGGAAGTAAGCATGAAGACCGGCGACTAATTCTTCGAGATTCGGATAATCGGCGCTCGATAAGCTTAGCAGGCTAACGGTGTCATACCCCGTTGAATGGTAGCAGGTTTTTGCAATATCAATAATCCTTTCGACGCTGCGATAGCGAATAGGTCTTCTGCAAAAGCTCGCCTGGCAAAATCTGCATCGGCCCGGACAGCCACGCATAATCTCAATGCTGACTCTTTCATGAACGGCCTGCACAAACGGGACTATGGGTGCAAGCGGCACAGGGGCATTGTCAAAATCTTCCACGACGGCGTTTCGCAGCCTTTGGCCGGTATGAAACGCGGGGACATAAGCCCAGTCGAATTTATTGACAATAGAGGAAAGAATTTCATTTTTAGTTGCGCCGGATTTCTTTTCGGCCCGAATCAATTCCGCAAGCCTGACTACAGCTTCTTCGCCGTCACCTAACAGAAACAGATCAATAAACTCAGCTATAGGTTCACAACAGTTGGACATTCCCCCGCCGGCGATAATCAACGGCTCGTCCTCGCCTCTGTCACGGCTGCGGATTTTGATGCCCCCAAGGTCGAGCATATTGAGCACATTGGTATAGCACAACTCGCTGGTCAGGCTAAAACCGACGATATCGAAACTCTTTAACGATACTTTGGACTCCAGACTGAATAAGGGAATCTTCTTCTCTCGAAGTACCTTCTCAGCATCGAGCCAGGGCGCGAAGACCCGCTCGACGGCAACTCCATCGATGTTATTCAGGCAATCGTAAATAATCGCCAAGCCCGTATGAGACATGCCTACTTCATAAATATCGGGAAAGCACAACGCGATTGTCAGTTCGCATTGCAGCAGGTCCTTCTTTATCTGGTTGATCTCGCCGCCGATGTATCTGCCGGGCTTGCGAACGAACGGCAGAAATTCCCGCTCAACCTGCTCCGTTAATATTGCTACTTTCTTTTTACACATAACGGCATTATAGACTGATTATCGACTAATTTCTATTGATTCTCGCCCGATTATCAATTATCAATTCTTGTTTGCAGAAAGGTTATTTATGAACAGAATATATAGTCGCACCATGGTCATATTCGTTTGTCTTTCCCTGGCCGCGGTATCGTTTTTTTCTTGCGCAGGCAGGGACCGGATCGATGCCGATAGCGGCTATCAAATGATTATGGGTACTTTCGTCCATGTAGTCGCCGTAGCGGAAGACGCAGGCACAGCAAAGAAATGTGTCCGGGTCGCTCTGGAGGAAATTCGCAAGGTTGACGATCTGATGAGCGATTATAAAAGCGATTCGGAAATCAGCCGGGTCAATAGAGAGGCAGATAAAAGAGCAGTAAAGGTCAGCGAGTCCACATACGAGGTCCTGCAAAGAAGTGTCGAATTCAGTAAAATGACCGGCGGCGCTTTTGATGTCACCGTCGGACCGCTTGTTGCTCTGTTTCGTAAATCGAAAGAAAACAAAGTCGCCCCCAGCGAGGAACAAATCGCACTGGCCAGGTCGAAGGTTGGTTTTGAAAAGCTGAAACTTGACATTGAAAACAAGACAGTGCAATTCTCCGGTAACGGTATGCTCCTGGACCTGGGCGGTATAGCCAAAGGCTATGCCATTGACAAGGCAATCGAGGCGGCGCAGCGCTGCGGCGCTATCGGGGCAATGGTCGATATCGGCGGTGATGTTCGATGCTTCGGTTTGCCGCCGGCAGGAAAAGATCATTGGTTAATTGGTTTGCAGGACCCAAACTCCGCCATCGAGGGCGTTGAAGGAGGCGGACTTCTTCTGGTGCTAAAATTGACCAATGCAGCAATAGCCACAAGCGGCGATTATCAACAGTTTGTCTTCATCGAAGGCAAACGCTACAGCCATATTATGGATCGCAGAACCGGGACCAGCGCCGAAGGTCTTTCGAGCGTCACCATCATTGCGGACAATGCAACCGATGCCGATGCACTTGCGACCTCGGTGAATGTAATGGGCGCTGAAAAGGGCCTTGCCCTCATCGAGAAGCTCTCCGGCACCGAAGCTATTCTCATTACCTCACAGCCGAAGTCAGAAATCATAAAAACCGCCGCCGCCGAAAAGTACATAGAAAATTAGGATTGATTTGTGAGCTACTTTTAATTTTATTGTTGCTTGATAGTTTGACCTATTGAGCGATTGTTCATATAATAATAGATATATTGAACATAATGGGAACGATATAGCAGGCAAGGATACACAAAAGTGAGCGATAAGGCAGGAACATCTCAAAATAATTGGAATCTTGGCTTCTTGCAAAAGAACCTGAGGAACCTAAAGCCAACTCTCAGCCGCAAATACAAAGTGAAACGTATCGGGATTTTCGGCTCGGTTATCAACGGACGAGTTCACATGTCCAGTGACGTCGATGTATTGGTGGAATTTTCCAGGAGAATAGATTTGCTGGATTTTGTTGCGCTGGAAAGATACCTTTGCGAACAGACGGGGGCAAAAATCGACTTAGTTTCTCTGAAGGCACTGCGGCCTGAATTCAAAGACGCGATATTAAACGAGGTCGTATATATATGAAACGTGACTATCGAGTCTATTTGAGCGATATCCTTCAGGCTTTCCGCAATGCCAGCCAATTCATCGAGGGACTCTCTTACGAAGAATTCATAGCAGATAGAAAGACTATAAGTGCTGTCGCAAGAGAATTGGAGATTGTGGGTGAAGCAGCTAAGCAACTGCCGATATCGATCAGGAAAAATTATCCTGATATCCCCTGGTCGGACATGGCAGGCATGCGGGACAGGATTATTCTGAACTTATGTAGATGCGGCGGCTTTTTGTCTTGGCTGTAGCGGTTCCGGGGCGGTTTTACCACGGTAGATGATTACTTTAGTGGGACATTTGTTCATAGCAGTTTCTTCTTTTTCGGTTGTCTCGTATTTTGCGTAATCACATCTGGCCAGGTTTTCCTCAACTTTGAACAGGTCGGACTGTTTGGCACAGAGGCCGTAACCGATACAACCGACTTTGCAGATTGCTCTCGTGCTCTTGGCGGTCTCTTTACTGCGGCAGGCAACCGTCATCATATTTTCATGGCGAAAAGGAACCATCTCGATTATATCTCTTGGACAAGCCTTCGAGCAGGCGGTGCAACCGGTGCATTTGTCGTAGTCAACGGTAGCCAAGCCGTCAACAATGCTCAGAGCATCGAATTTACAGGCTTCGCAGCAGTCTCCGAAGCCAAGGCAGCCAAAAGCGCAGGCCTGGACATTCGCCAAGGCGTTTGCTGCCGTGCAGCTTTGTATGCCTTGATATTTTGCATAAAAGGTTTTATCCTCAGTGTGGGCACGGCAGTGCACGATAGGTTTTTTATGCGGACCTGAGTCGCTGACCTGTAAGTTCAATATGTCTGCGATTTTACCCGATGTATCCGGCCCGCCTGGCGCGCATTTGCCCAATAGTTCGGCATCTTCCAGCACGGCTTTCGCGTACTGGCCGCAACCGGCAAAACCACAGGCGCCACAATCCAAATTCGGTAACGCCTGGTGAATTTCCTCGACTTTCGGATCGACCTCGACTTTGAGCTTCACGCTTGCGATTAAGAGTACCAATGCAAAACCGCTGCCCAGGCCAAGCATTGTCAGACCGGCGGGCCATGCACTCTGCCATAATTGATAAATATCAGCCAAAAGCATTTTCTATTCCATTAATATCAAAGAGGCAAAACAGTCTCAAGTGCCTAAAGTGTAAAGTGACTAAAGTTAAAAAATACATCAGTTCACTATAGGTGTTTGAACTTGCTTTTGTTCACTTTAGCTCACTTTAGTTCACTTTCTTATCTAATCATTCCCGCAAAACCCATAAATGCCATGGCGAGCAGCCCTGCCGTAATCAGGGTAATCGGAGCGCCTTTGAGGCAGTCAGGGACATCCGCCAAATCCAGATTCTCACGAATGCCGGCCATAATGCAGATCGCCATCGTAAAACCTATGCCGGCACCGAAGCTGAGGACGACCGCTTCAAGCAGGGAGTTGATGCCCTCGAGGCTTATTAACAAACACAATCCTAAAATCGCACAGTTTGTTGTAATAAGCGGCAGAAATATACCAAAACTCTCGTACAACGAAGGGAAGAATTTTCGTAGATACATCTCGACTAATTGCACAGCGCCGGCGATCACCAATATAAAACAAATATATCGCGTTACTTCCAAGGACGTGCCGATCAGGAGCAAATGGTCAATCAGCCAGGTAAGCGTGCCGCTCAGTGTCACGACAAATGTGACCGCCAGGCCCATCCCGAAGGCCATATCGATTCTGCCTGATACGCCAAGATACGGACAGATACCGAGAAACTTTGTGAACACAAGGTTATTGACGACTACGATGGATATAAAGCCCATAAGCAGAATGCTTAATGTATCCATGACATTTACCTCTTACGCTTTCTTACCGGCGACTATATTTACCAGGCCCAACATGAGACCTAATGTTATGAACGCTCCCACCGGCATACTCATCGCTGCCCACGGCACAAAGGCATCAGGCATCAATTGGGCTTCGAATATTTTACCCGTCGAGAGCAACTCCCGAATACCAGCCAAAAAACACAGCGTCACTGTAAAACCAACCCCCATACTAAGTGCATCGATAACACTTACCAACATAGGATTCTTACTGGCACAGGCCTCGGCCCGGCAGATAATGATGCAGTTCACGATAATCAGAGGGACATACGGCCCAAGCATCTCACTCATTCTGGGTACGAACGCTTTGAGGAATAAATCCGCGATAGTCACGAAGGTGGCTATTGTCAGGGTGAACATCAGGATTCGCAGGTGCGGCTTAAGAAGATTGCGCATCAGGCTGACGATAATGTTGCTGCATAAGAGCACAAAGATGACACAACAGCCCATGGTCAAGGCCGGTTTGACCGCAGCGGTCACCGCCAGCGTCGGGCACATTCCAAGTAGCAGCCGAAAAACCGGATTCTCACGCCACAGCCCGGCCAACAGCGTTTGCCCATAACGTGAAGTTTTGGCGTTACTGTTTGTCATTACCGATTATTCCTTTCTTCCGCATTTGCTCTTTAACCTGCGTTATGGAATTATTCAGTATCTCGACGACCGCCTCGCTGCTTATCGTGGCGCCGCTTATGACAACGATTTCAGAGTCGATTTTGTCACGCTCGCCGATGGTTACAAGCTTGAGCTCTCCAGCCGGAGCGCCCTTGAACTGGTCCCGGTAGTAATCGTATTTTATCTGGTCTCCGAAGCCGGGGGTTTCATTGCTTGAGAGCACATCGAAACCGGCAATCTTTTCAAAATTCTTATCGAGGGCAACAACCAGTCTAATCTTGTCGGCGAAACCCGATCCGGCGGCCTCAAAACTCCAGCCGACACATTCATCCGCCTCTGACACAGCCCTGTAAATTTCAATATTTTTCTTGCCCTGGAGCGATTGAATCTCGATCTGTTCGTCCAGGAGGATAAAATCCTTGGCTTCCGGCAGCAGCGCAGAGACCAGGCGGTTGCGCTTATTGATTTCATTCTGCCTGATTCTCGGCGACAAGGCGGCGTTGGTTACCGCAATCAGCAGTCCGAAACAAAACGACGCTACAATCAGTAGCCAACTCTGTTGAATGAAGTTCTTTATTTTATTCACTTAAGAATCCTTTTTGCCACTAAGACACAAAGACACGAAAGTGTCTAAAGTGTAAAGTGACTAAAGTTGTAGAAATCGACATACAATTCCCAGCATTAGAGTCTATTTGTTTGCAGCGGATGTAAAAATTCCAAGCAACTCACCACATTCTTCGTATTCCCACTTTACTTTGGCCCAAGAAAACCATTTCACATTGACGATTATTTCCAACCAGTATTGTGTTTCACTGGCTTCACTCTCACATATTTTGATCTTGTTTTTGAAGTCTGCCTTACTTCTCGCTCGATTTGCTTCACGATAATTTGCTCCAACGGATGTTCCAGATTTTGACATCTGTGACCTTATGACCCTTGCTTCTGGCGTATTGGGCAATTTACTCGACAAACGGATTATGCGCACAGCAAATTCTCGCGTGCGCTTCTCAAGTTGTTTGGCGAATTCTTTATTGTCCACAACTTTACCTCACTTTAGGCACTTTAGCTCACTTTAGGCACACTTCTAAATACTCGGACTACCTCCAGCCGGAATCCGCTTGAAGAATCTGTCTATCAGAGGCGTCAAAGCATTCATCAAAAGAACGGAAAACATCACGCCTTCCGGATATTCTCCGACAATTCTTATCAGCATCGTAATTACTCCTACCCCGATACCGAAAACCCACATTCCCTTGCGTGTCAAGGGAGCGGTCACCGGATCGGTAGCAATAAAAAAGGCACACAATAACAATCCGCCGCTCGTCAGATGGAAGAACGGCTGGACATAGGCAAAGGAGTCGATCAGATAAGCAATCCCGGCAAAGACAAAAGTAGCGGACAAAACAGCCAACGGGATGTGAAAATTAATCGTTCGCCTTATCAATAGATAAAGCCCCCCGATTAAAAGAGCAATAACGCTTGTCTCACCCAGGCATCCACCTACCTCGCCCGTGAATGTTGCCTTGAATTGCTTTTCACTATAGATATCCGCTCCAAGTTCATTTTTAATGGCCAGCTTGCTCCATGCCAAAGGCGTTGCCTGGGTTCTCGTATCGAGTATATTTTCCTGAGCAACCGCAGGCATGGCCGGATCAATACTTGCCGGTACTGTCCAGCTTGTCATTAAAACGCCAAACGAGACCGTAAGAAATGTTCGGCCGACCATCGCAGGATTGAAGATATTGGAGCCGAGTCCACCAAAAACCATTTTGCCGATTGTGATGGAAAAAAAACTGCCGATTATCGCCGCCCAAACAGGAAGGCTCGGCGGAAGCGACAAGGCAAGGATAATGCCGGTTACAACGGCACTGAAGTCATCGAGAGAATTCGGTTTTTTGCGAATCAGATTACAGAGCCATTCGGCGGCAACACATGAAATAACACAAGCCGCAATAAGAATAAGTGCGTGCATACGAAAGTAATACCCCGCCGCCGCCATCGCGGGAGCCAAACCGATGATAACATCGATCATGACGCTCCTCGTCGAAAATTGCTCGCTGATATGCGGCGCACACGAAACTCTTATATCCCTTAGCATTCCAAGCTTCCCTGTCGTAAGACCATATTTTTATCCTTGAGGTCTATACCGCAATCCTTGAAATAAAAAACTACCGCGGCATCTTCTGTTTTTGTCTGGCCAGAAAAATTTTACCTGTTTTGATGTATCCCGTTACTTCTATATTGGCCGGGCAGACGTAACTGCAACAGCCACACTCGATACATGTACCGATATTATAACGTTCAGCTACGTCCAGGAGATTATTCTTGACGGCGTGCGCTATCTTCGTCGGATTCAAATTCTCGGGGCATGCCTGCAGGCACCTACCGCAACGAATACAAGGAGTCTGGCGCCTGGCGAATTTAGCGCTCCCGATTTGCTCTTTCATTAATACGGTGACAGCGTTCGTTGTTTTTGTAATCGGTGTTTTCAGATCGGCGATTGCTATTCCCATCATCGGTCCACCGAGAATGACCTTTGCAGATTTTTGGGGCGCCAATCCGCAAAATTCCAATAAATCTTCGACCGAGGTTCCTATAGGAACATAGTAGTTGCCGGGCTTGGCGATTGCCTCTCCCGTAACGCTTACAACCCTGTGAGTTAGAGGCAAATTAGAAACGACCGCCTCCGCAATTGCCGCAGTTGTGGCGACGTTAAGCACTACTACACCGATCATAGGTGGAATACCACCGGGGGGAACATTCTTCTTTAGAATCGCTTTAATGAGCTGCCTTTCTCCGCCCTGAGGATATTTCGTTTTCACCGGAACGGCTATTATCCCGTCAGCGTCCCCGGAATCTCTCAGCGCTGCGCTCATAATCTCTATTGCCTGCGGTTTATTATCCTCAATACCGATAAAGACCTTCGAACAACCTGATGCTTTTCCGGCAAGTTTTATACCGGCAATAATCTGGCTCGTCCATTCGAGCATAATACGATAATCGCAGGTAATATACGGCTCGCACTCACAACCATTTATAATCAGGGCATCTTTGGGTATTCGCGGATCCTGCTCTATTTTTACCCTTGTTGGGAAACCCGCCCCACCCATGCCGACAAGTCCGCCCTTGCGCACGACCTCGCATATCTGCTCGGCAGAGTACTTGCTCACATCGAAATCAGCGGGGACCTGAAAAGACGGCCGCTTCGCCGGACCTTCATCGTCGGTCTCTATGACTATCGCCAGGCTTCGACCCAACACGGCATGAGATCGCAAAGCGATTTCTTTAACTTTTCCATTTATAGGAGAATGAACAGGTGCAGAAACAAATGCATCGGAATCGCCGATTTTCTGACCTGCCTGGACGGCATCTCCCTTTCTAATTAACGGTCGGCAGACAGCGCCAATATGCTGGCTAAGCATTACCGCAACCTGCTTAACTTCAGGCCCCGGCTGTATCTGGCTTTCACAAGTCAGGCTCTTGTTTTCCGGAGGGTGTACTCCCCCGCTAAATGTAAATCTACCTCTCGAACTAACGTTCATACTCTTGAAGCTTGAATTATTTATCTAAACCAGGTTATTTGTTTATGACTCTTGTAATTAATACGCATACGAAAGTCGCCGGTAAAGCCAACAGGAAGCTGAGGGCTATCTGTACTTCTTCGACGCTTATTGCTCTGGCGAGCACTCTTTCAGAAACTGCCAAAGAAACAATAAAAACAATAAGCGGCAGCAAGAAAGCACGAATAACCTTAAGTGTGACAGATTCGCATGGAGAATCCCCCAACTGCTTATAAAGCCCTTGGCAGTCGTGCTTCTGAATACAATCCTGACAGAATCTTTGTGATGCCATAGTTGTTCGTTACCATAAAGAACAAAGGGGATTTATAATAGATATGCTTAATATTTTCAAACATAACTTCTAATAATTGCGGTTAATATTAAAAAAACAAGATTCTCAATATTAGGAATTACCCTTTGCCTGTGCTTTCAATGTTTGATTGAAGGGAGTTGAACTCTGAAGCGAATTGTATGTTTATCAACGTTTCCTTTAATGATCGTTTTGGCAGTCATCTTCCACGGCGAGGATTGTCCGCGCTTTCGCGGGCCGGTCCGTGACGGCATGTTCTCAGAAACCGGATTGATGAAGAAATGGTACGAGGGCGGACCGAAGCTCGCCTGGTCCGGAAGTAACATATTGAATCCGGACTACAGCACATAAGTGCCGGTCAATCCTTAGCGGCTTTACGCCGTTTACGATACTCTCTTGCAGCCTCGGCCTTACATGTTTTGCACGATCCCGCCAGACCATCTTTACTCGATGCGTTTTTGTGGAATCCGCTCTCCGGTTTCCATTCTTTGCATTTTCGGCATAGCTTCTGCTTTACGCCATCTACAACCCGGTGGTGGTCCTCATATGTTTTACTTCTTCTCGCAGGTTCTCTTTCACTCGGTTTGTCGGCAGCCGGAATCCCGTCAGTCTGCTCCTCAATGTCTTGCCCGGCCTGCTCGCTTTCAGGAATTTCGGGCTGCTGTTTTTCGTCGGTCGCCGGCTCCTGAGCAACCTGCTGCTCGGCTTGTTTGCTCCCAGGGACTTCGGGCTGGAGTTGTTCGTTGGCGGCCGGCTCCTCGACAGTCTGCTCCTCGGGATGTTGCTCGGCCTGCTTATTTTCGGCAAGTTCACGCTGGAGTTTTTCGCTGGCAGCCGTCAAATTGGCGACCCGCTGCTCAAGACGTACCTCGATTTGCTTGCGTTTGATGATTTCGTATTGGAGTTGTTTTATTTGCTCATGCAACTTCTCTGACGGTTCCGTTTGTTTTGTCGACTTCTGTTGCTTTGGGTGTCTTTTCTGAACGGCAGCCAATCGGCCTTTTTTCAAATTCTCGATTACATGGTGGCTTCGTTTATGGGCGCCTAAATTCATTCCGATAACGGGCGAGCTTTCCAGTAATTGATTTTCATATACGTTTCGGATCGCTCGTTTTCGCTGCCATTTTATGATCCATAACAGCACAAACAAAGCTATTACGGCTGTCGTTATTATCTCCCATTCCGCCCATTGGCGTTCGGATAACCATGAAATTGATTGATTAAGTCTGTCCACAAAACTGATTACAATCATCTCTTCTTTTCACCTCTGAATCTCAGGCCAACCGCAGGCGAGACAACAGTATTCTTATATATTCTGTTATTTGGACGATATATGACACATTATATCATATTTGGCTGTCCCAGAGTCGGTCTTTTTAGTACATTGTCTAATCGACATATACCGCCATGATATTCATATAAAACCGCCGGAATTAAACCTGTTTAATAGCAATTATCCACACCTGTGAGCTGTTTTACCGGTAAAAATACACAAAAATTCGTTATAAACAGAAAAATCGTTACATATAGCATTCATAATGGCACTTAACAATAGAATTTACCGATTAGTTCTCCATGGAAGGAGGCAGTATAGTGTATTGAGTATGCACTATCGCTCAAGCCCCTGTTTTAACAGTCCCTCTCCTCCATGAAACAGGGGCTTTTTAAAAGCCCTAATCCATAACCAAAGCCGGCACGAAAATCCAGCATCTGCGCCATCGACCGGCCACTAAAACGAGGTTTTTCAGCAATCTCCCAGATGATCCGTGCCTTCGGGCTCTATCATGTGGCTCCCTTCCTAATTGTTTAGGATTTAGAACTTAGAGTTTAGGATTTCCGGCCAAAGCCCGGCGATTGGCTTTGATTGGCTTTGTTTTTTCGCCGCCCTAAACCACCAAAATCCTCCTAATATCCTTTCACATAGATACTTAGGGCTTGGTGAATAATCTATTCAAGACAATATCTTCGGCAGAGCATGTGGCGGGTCACCATTGCAGGATGTTTGCGAATCTCTTTGTACCCGCTCCGTATGACAGCTTTG
>DAOVMB010000187.1 GCA_030630905.1 Sedimentisphaerales bacterium | reverse complement strand
CTAATTACAATGAGGTACATACGAATGAAAAACAGGAAAAACAACGCCATCGTTTGCAGCGGGACGGTTTTGGTCGCCGTGATTCTGGCTTTCACTTTATTTGGAATGTCCATAGTCGGCGGCCAGCAGACCGCACTCGCGGGCGATTCGGATTCATCGCAGGGGTGGGTCTCGATATTCAACGGCAAAGACCTGGCCGGCTGGGACGGCGACCCTCGCCTCTGGTCGGTTAAGGACGGCGTCATTCGAGGCCAGACCACTCTTGCCAATCCCGCTCGCGGCAACACTTTCCTTATCTGGCGCGGCGGTAAGCTTAAAGACTTCGAACTGAAAATCAAGTTTCGCATCCAGAACGGCAACTCCGGCATCCAGTATCGCAGCAAGGAAACCGATAAGTGGGTCGTCGGCGGATATCAGGCCGAGGTCGAGAACAATCCGGGCAAGGTCGGATTCCTCTACCACGAAAAAGGCCGGGGCTGGCTGGTCAATGTCGGCGATCTTATGGTCATCGACGAGAAAGGCAAGAAAGAGGTCGTCGGCAACGTTTCGGATGTCGACGAGCTTATCAAGGCCGGCTACTACAAGGACAAGGACTGGAACGAGTATCTCATCATCGCGCAGGGTAACCACCTGAAACATTATCTCAACGGCTATCAGACGATGGAACTGATCGACAACGACCGCCTGACCAACCCTGACGATCCGAAGGACCGCAAAGGTTCTGCAAGGCAAGGCATTCTGGCGCTCCAAATTCATACCGGCCCGCCGATGGTTGTCGAGTTCAAGGATATCCGTGTCAGGCATCTCGACGAGCAGAAGTACGGCGATGCGCAACTTCTCTTCAACGGCAAGAACCTGGACGAATGGCAATTTAAAGACGACCAGAAGAGTAAATGGGCCGTCGGCAAAGCTAAAGTTTCACCACGGAATCCCAAACAGTTGGTGGCCGAGAAAGGTCGGGGCGAAATGATCAACCTGGCCGCCGAGCATGGTGACAGTATCGATATCTTTTCCAGGGAGAAGTTCGGCAACTGCCGGATCGAGCTGCAGGTGATGGTGCCGCAAGGCTCCAATTCCGGCATCTACGTTATGGGCGAATATGAAATACAAGTGCTGGACAGTTGGGGCCGGCAGAAGATGACCGGCGGCGATATGGGCGCGGTTTACGGCGCCAATCCGCCTCGCGTCAACGCCAGCAAAAAACCCGGCCAGTGGCAGAAGTACGTCATTGATTTCCGTGCACCGAAGTTCGACTCTTCCGGGCAGAAGACCGAAAAAGCCGAACTGCTCAAGGTGGAGCTTAACGGCCAGATCCTGCACGAGAAACTTGTAATGGAGAAACAAACACCCGGCGGCGTTACCGGCAGAGAAGCGCCGACCGGACCGCTGATGTTCCAGGGCAACCACGGGCCCGTGGCGTATCGCAATATCATAGTTAAACCCTTGAAGAAGTAACCGAAAGTTAGCGTATAGCGTGTAGCGGACAGGCCCGTGTGTTGCTTATATATTGTTTGACAGTTCGGCACGGTGGTGCTATATTGCACCGGAAGTCGGATTGATGACAAACTTGTTAAATTTTTTGGAGTCGATAGAAGAAGAATGGATAATCAAAAAACTGTTAAAGAAATAGACAGACGTAGTTTTCTGCGTTCGACAGCGGCAATGGGAGCCGGTTTGGCATTTTCGCCGATGGCTTTAGGACAGGCAGGCGGCGGAAAACCGGATGATATAAACGTGGCTTTACTTGGAGCCGGAGCACAGGGACAGGTCCTGATGAACGCCTGCCGGAATATCCCCGGCATTCGTTTCAAGGCCGTCTGTGACATCTGGACAGCTTATAACCAGAAACGCGTCTCACGTACGCTCAAAGCCTACCGCCATGTGCACAATACGTATGTGGACTACAAGGAAATGCTCGATAAGGAAAAAGACCTTGACGCGGTCATCGTCGCAACGCCTGACTTCTGGCATTCTGAGCATGCGGTGGCCTCCCTTGAGGCCGGGCTGAACGTCTATTGCGAAAAAGAGATGTCCAATACGCTCGAGGGCGCCAAAAAGATGGTGGAAGCGGCGAAGAAATCGGGCAAGCTAATGCAGATCGGTCATCAGCGCCGCAGCAATCCTCGCTATAGACATGTCTACGACAAGATGATAACCGGCGCGAAGCTGCTGGGTAAGATAACCACTATTAACGGCCAGTGGAATCGCAGCAAGACGGCGTGCGAGGATTTGGGCTCGCCAAGAAATGCTGGGATCGACCAGGCCACCCTGGAAAAATACGGTTTCAAATCGATGCAGCAGTTTCGAAACTGGCGTTGGTACAAAGGGCTCGGCGGCGGCCCGATCGTCGATTTGGGTTCGCATCAGATCGACATTTATAGCTGGTATCTCGGCACCAATCCCAAGTCCGTCATGGCCAGCGGCGGCATCGACTACTGGAAACCGCCAGTTACTAAAATAGCGCACGACTGGTACGACAATGTCATGGCCATTTATGAGTATGAGGTTGGCGACCGGACCGTCAGGGCGTTTTACCAGACAATAACGACCAACAGCAGCCAGGGGTATTTTGAGACCTTTATGGGCGACGAAGGCTCGCTGGTTATCTCGGAAGCCGCCGGTCGCGGCACGATATACCGCGAGGCATGGGTCCCGGCGGAGAACTGGGAAAAGTGGGTCAAAATGGGCTTCATCAAGGAGCCGGTTGAGCCGGAAGAGGAAAAAAGCGCCGGCGACGCCGTGCTGGATGTGCGCGAATCACCAAAACCGCCGAGCTATGACATCCCGGTTACAATGGAAGGCAAACCGTATCATCAGCCGCACCTTGAGAACTTCTTCGATGCCGTGCGCGGCAAGGCCAAACTTAATTGCCCAGCCGAGGCCGGATACGAAACGGCAGTGACAGTATTGAAAGTGAATGAAGCGGTGGCAGCCGGCAGGAAACTGGAGTTCAAGCCGGAAGACTTCGAGGCGTAAACGTTCGGTTACGGTGGCCGCTCTGTAAGATAAATATTAATGCATTGAGAGAGAAGGATTGAGCGAATATTGAGAAAAGGATTGATTAATCATTGCCGGTTTCCGATTTCCGATTTCCGATTTCAAATCGGAATTCGTAAATTGAAAATTGAAAATCTGATATTGTGTTTGCTGGCCTTGTGCCTTCCCGCTACCGCTGCTGAAACCGAACAGAAACTTCTCGGTGATGAAAGTGACGGCAGCCGGGCGCATCCGATTCATCGACTCGAGCTGCTCGCCGAACCGGGCGAGGAAGGCGCCGAACCTGTTAAGATTGACCCGAATATTGACCCCGAGGAAGAGGTGCTTTTGCCTTTTTCCACACGTCATACCTGCGGCGAGTGTCACAGCTACGGGATTATCAAAAAGGGCTGGCATTTTAACTCTGTTGATCCGAATGCCGAGAGCGGCCGGCCGGGCCAACCATGGATATATGTCGATGCCCGAACCGGAACGCAGATACCGCTTTCTTATCGCTCCTGGCCGGGCACATTCAAGCCCGGACAGTTCGGCCTGACCGACCGCGAATTCACTAAAATATTCGGCCGACAGACACCGGGCGGCGGCGCGGGAGAGACGGATGATCCTGTAGAAGTTATGCGGCAGTACGTCTCCGGCAAGCTGGAGATTAACTGCCTGAGCTGCCACAGTGGAGACCCGCGACAGGACCAGGGCGGAACGACCGGATACGCCGTGCAGATAAGCCGCGGCAATTTCCGCTGGGCGGCGGCTGCGTCCTCCGGCCTGGCTACGGTCACCGGCTCTGCTAACGACATGGACGAAATGTACGATCCGTTTGATCCGTTTTCGGTCGAATCGGCCCAAGGCGGAAAGAATAAGCCGCCGGCCATCACGTATCATAAGAACGTGTTTGACCATGATAACAGCGTGTTTTTTAATACCCTCAGAGAGGTTCCTTCGCACCGGTGTTACTTCTGCCACTCGAATCTCTATATAGGCGCCGAAGAGACCGAAAAATGGTCCGCGGACGAGGATATCCACCTGAAAGCCGGGCTGACCTGTGTTGATTGTCACCGCAACGGGATCGACCACAACATCGTTCGCGGGTACGCAGGCGAAGAGGAAGCATCGGGCAACGAGCTTGCGGCTGCTTCCTCATGCGAAGGTTGTCACCTCGGAGAACATTCTGCTTCGGAGCCGACCGCCGGCCGTCTGAGCGCCCCGGTTCCCGAACATCGCGGCATACCGCCGGCGCATTTCGAAAGACTGACCTGCACCGCTTGTCACTCCGGCCCGTGGCCTGCCGACGAGCCGCACTTTACAAAGACTTCGATGGCCCATCGCCTCGGGACGCCGAACGTGAACAAGGCCCGCGAGATGCTGCCGCACATTGCCTCTCCTGTTTTCGCCAAGCAGGCAGACGGCAAAATAGCGCCTCACAAGCTTATTTGGCCTGCATTCTGGGGCGTTCTCAAAGACGATAACGTAACGCCGTTTGAACTCGGAACTGTCACAAAAGTTATCGGGAACGTGCTCTCGAAGGAGAAGTTGCCGTTCTCGGGTGACTGGCCTGAATTGGCGGCCGACCATATCGTTAAAGGCCTGACCGCTCTGGCGTCCGGCGGTTCACCGGAAGGAATGACCGTTTATATCAGCGGCGGCAGACTATACAGCCTCGATGATTCGGGGCAACTGAGCGAACAGAAGGACCACCCGGCGGCGAAACCTTACTTGTGGCCCATCGGTCATGATGTCAGGCCGGCGGCCCAGTCTCTGGGTATTCGCTATTGTACGGATTGCCACGGGACTGAGGCGCCTTTCTTCTTCGGGGACGTTACCGTCGATACTCCTGTTGCTATAGCCCGGGAATCTAAAAAAATGGTTGAGTTCCAGGATATCTCCCCATTCTATGCCTGGGCGTTTGCCTTCTCATTCGTGTTCCGTACCTGGATGAAGATGATTGTTCTTGGTTCATGTGCGGTTATGGCCTTCGTTCTGTTTTTATATGCGCTGAAGGCCCTGGCTTGTGTTGTCAAAACGCTGGCCGGAGAAAATTAGTAGCTCTTGCTTTAATACATGTGAGTGATATGTTTCAAACGATCTCAATAGTCGCATTTTTAGTTACCATCGGTGCCCTGGCACTAAATTGCATTGTTTCTCCCTGCAAGGAATGCTGGCGGCATCCCTTGAGAAAACTGGTACAGCTTTTTACATTGCTCTTTATCGAACAGAAGCTGAGTCCGGCGGGGGTTTTAAGGAAACTGGTTTATCTGCTGGCACTGCTTTGCTTTGTCGTGTTAGCGTTCACGGGCTTCTACCCGACGATTGTTTTGGGTAAGCACATTTCCGGCTACCTGGTAATGGTGCATGCTACGTTCGCGCCGGTTTTTGCAATCTGCCTGGCGGTTCTGGCCGTAATGTGGGCGCGCAATTGTCGTTTCACCGGCAGTGACTGGCCGTGGTTTCAGCGTTTTGTTCAACGTGTTACTCTGACTAAAAGCACCGGCAAAGAAGCTGATCGTGAAAGCTCCGGTCTCGGGCAGAAGACATCTTTTTGGCTGATAATCTTTTTGGCTTTACCGCTGGCCTTGTCGATTATTTTGAGTATGTTCCCAATTTTCGGAACTCATTGGCAAGAGCTTCTCCTTGAGATTCACCGTTACACCGCTGTGTTGTTTTTCCTGGTGGTAATCGTTTATATTTACCTGATGATCCGGTGTAAGGTGAACGAATAACGTCCAGATAGCTTGTTCTTTCATAGTTTGTCGGGGTCACTGACGCAGAATATTAAGTTTGTGGCCCATTCTATACACAGACGCAGATTACAGCCTAATCCATTGTGATAGGCTTTCGGTTTATTTATAGCGTTTTCTTATGCACAAAGGGGCTCG
>DAOVMB010000215.1 GCA_030630905.1 Sedimentisphaerales bacterium | reverse complement strand
GATGCTTGTCTCGGCTTCAGCCGGTCGGCTGAAAACGCAGATGGTGAGCAAGATGAGCAGCAACATTATTAATTTGCTTATATTAGCCATTTTACTCCATCCTCCATTAAAAGGGAGCTATTAGCCTCTCAACATCAATTAAATAGATTGTCATTCCGTACTTGATGCGGAATCCAAGATGTCAACAATTCTGGATTCCCGCTTTCGCGGGAATGACAAACTAAAGAATCAATCATGACAGAGTACTATTTGCAATCTCGATATTATTGTAACCAAAAGTGACAGCAAAAACAAGGATTTATCGGCCTACTCCCTTCGACTCCGCTCAGGGTGAAGGGATCTTCATGCCGAGCGGAGACGAGGCATGGATAAAATGGCTTGAAAATTTATCCGGCGAGTGTACACTGTCCGATTGTACTTTAGCCGTGTCGCGGGCATCCTGCCCGCGATTCGAGGGCGCTCGCGCCCTCGACATGAATGACGCTGAATTCTGAACGGAGATGGATTATGACTGAATTAAACATAGACTCGCCGAATCGGCGGATTTCGGATAAACGTATCGAGCCGGCACAGAGAATCACGCGTTTGCCGCCCTATTTGTTCGGGAAGCTTAACGCGCTGAAACTGGCAAAGCGTCAGGCGGGCGTGGACATTATCGATCTGGGCATGGGCAATCCATCGGACCCGGCGCCGCAAATCGTCATTGACAAGCTTTGCGAGGCTGCACAGGACCCGCGAAACCACCGCTACAGCGCTTCAAAAGGGATTAAGAACCTGCGAGGCGAAATAGCGAAGAAATACGAGCGCAAATGGAACGTTCAGCTCGATCCGGAGACCGAAGTGCTGGCGTGTATCGGCTCTAAGGAAGGATTCAGCCATTTGTGCCTGGCGATGATGGGGCCGGGCGATACGGCGATAGTTCCCGAACCGGCGTTTCCGATACACAACTACGCGGTGGCTTTAGCCGGTGCAAACGTGGTATCGGTGCCGCTGGGTAACGATGAGAAGTTCATTAACAACATCACAATGGTCCTGGAGAATCTGTATCCGAAGCCCAAGTTGCTGATTCTCAATTATCCGCACAATCCAACGGCTATGACTGTTGATGAGGGATTTTACGAGCCGGTAGTCGAGCTTGCAAAGAAGTTCGGCGTCGCCGTGATTAACGACTTTGCCTACGGCGAGACCTGCTTCGACGGCTACAAGGCACCGAGCTTCCTTTCGGTTAAAGGGGCGAAAGACGTCGGCGTTGAATTTATCACGATGAGCAAGCCTTACAACATGGCGGGCTTTCGCATCGGCTTCGTGGCGGGCAACAAGGATATGATCGATTATCTCGCCACGATAAAAGGCTATTACGATTACGGCATCTTCCAGGCGATTCAGATCGCCGGCATCATCGCCCTGCGGCATTGCGAGGAAGATATGATCGCTCAAAACAAGAGGTACCAGTCTCGGCGGGACGTTGTCTGCGACGGTCTGACGCGGATCGGCTGGGAGGTGGAAAAGCCGCGCGCGACTATGTTCGTCTGGGCAAAGGTTCCGAAGGAACATTTCAAAGGCAAGGGCACCATCGATTACGCTATGGACCTGATGGAGTACGCAGAAGTCTCAATCGCTCCGGGCAGAGCGTTCGGCGAGGGGGGCGAAAATTATATGCGTATTGCTCTTGTGGAAAACGAGCAGCGCCTCCGGCAGGCGATTCGTAACATCAGCAGATTCGTACGTAAAAGCCAGCGATGATGGTGTGCTGTGCACACCCTACCGCTTTAGGAGGCAAAGATCGGCTGGAATAAGTATGGTGTTGCCGGGATCTTCCATCCGACCCAAGGTCTCAATATTCACTTTTGTTTGCCTTTTTATTAGTGTGCCAAGCATTTTCGGCACACCTAAAAAGGGCCGCGAGGTTAATGCCCGCAGCCCTGAGAGTTCAAATAAGTTAAGGATCGTTTTATGCTTTGCGTTTTCTTATGAAAGCCAGCACACCGAGACCAAGCAGAGCAATCGTTGTCGGCTCCGGGACCTGTGCAATATAGTCCTGGCTTCCGTTGTAGGAAAAGACTCGCAGGTCCGCCATCGGGCCGGTCCCGTCCAGGGAGTGCAATAAGTTATTGGCAATAACCGCGCCCCCGAAGTCGGTGCGAAAACCGCTGCCGTCCCACGTGCCGTCCACCTTGACGTCCCACTTCAACGAGGAGCCCGGCAGATCCTCGTAAACGATCTCCCACAGCGCTGTGGCAAACGCCGCGGCCTTGCTGTCCTGCAGCCATGTAAACGGCCCGTCGCCGGTCCAGCTCGGATCGTAGTATCTGCCCCAAAGCTCGCTGATGTAGTCGGCCTTGCCGGCGCCGTATGTGTCCCCCAGTGAAACCACACTATACTTCGATGTGATCTCAGGCGCCGGTTCGCTCAGTTCCGCACAGAAAGCGCCGATCGTGCCGTCGGTCCAGAGCTTTCCCTCGCCGGTGCCGTAGGTCTTTTCAAGATTATAAACACCGGAGTAAACGCCTTCCACCGAGCCGTCAATGCCGCCGCCCCAGACACTGATGAGCTCATTCGCACCAAGGCCGGTACTGACGATTCCTACGGTGTCAACGGAGTAAGCGTTTGCTGAATACGGCAGAACCACCAGTAGAAGCAACGCAGAGAAAAGTGTCGATATCCTTGTTGACTTCATCATTTTCCTTCTCCCCAAATGTAATCACAAAAACGTTACTATTGCTGCGGACCACCCACAGCGGACGATTTGTTATTGTCATTAACCAAAATTAACTTGGGTGCTCAAAAGGAGAAAAAATTGAGAACCCCCCATTCCAATATAACCGCCCCCAAAACTACTTATAACAATAAGTTTACCGTATTACTCCACAAAAGTCAAGAGTTTTTAGCGGCATTCTCTGAGTGTAGCGGAGATTTTTCCGACATGTATCCCTGCCATGCCGAAAACGGAATGGTTTTGGGACTAAAGCAGTGACTTAAATGTTCGCCGGGGCTGAATTTTTGCGTATCGATTCCAGCTTTTTTTACACAAATGAAATCTTGCTGATTCAGATGCAGAAGATCAAACACTGTGTATACCCGTGGGACGCAGAATGTGCAGCACGTGTTTCGCCAAGCTGCCATTTGAGTTGTTATCAACTGCTATGGAAGTGTGCGACCTGGTTTGAAGATGGGATATGAGCGCGCAAAAAACTGAGGGCTGACCCTGATGACCAGCCCCCCATTGAAGAAAGGAGTATTATGATGCCAAATGCTTGCCCTATAAATATTATACGTGATATTTTAGCAAATGCCAAATGCAATTTTCCGCAACGACCCATTTTTTAAGGTTAATACCATTCAACAACAGCATAAATATAATCTATCGATGTTTTTCTCGGCCCGGCGGTGTCGTTATTCTGAACCTGAAACTGAAAGGAATTGATTTTTTCGGCCGTTTCCACGGCACTTGTAACGTCCCATGAATCGATCGCCTCACTGCCCTGTCCCTGCCGGACCGGAGCTTCGATAGCTGCCCACACCGCCGGCTTGGTCGGCCAGCCTGTCCCGACGGACCATGCCAATTTGTCTTTAGTGAACGATGGGTCCTCAAAATGCTCTATAAAGACAACGACCGAAATTATCGCCGCCCCATCCGGAATTGAAGGATCGGAAAAACGATAGCATGTGTATGAATGCGGTAGTGTTTCAAACCGCTCGTCGTCACTGGCCAGGACAATGGGAATCTTGTCTTTAGCCAACAATTTTTCTTTGCCTTTCTGGTTGAAGCAATCCGTAACGGTCAGTGTATTTTTCAAAGGCGAGTCAAGCGACGTGACCGTAATCGTAAACGATTGAGTATCCATGGCCCGAGTTTTATAGTTGTCTGCAACTCTGACCAGCACATCATAGGCCCCGGCCTGGGAACTCGTCGGCCTCCACTCGATCAATCCTGTAGCTTCGTTTATGGTCATGCCTTCCGGCTTTTTGGGCATGGAATAAATCAGCTTATCTCCCGGGTCGGGGTCTTTGGCAACAACGCCGTATGTATATGGCGCCCATACCCTGGCCGTCTCGACAGGTTTTGAAGTAATCGACGGTGCATCATTGACAGCGTTGATTATCACGTTCACCTTGGCCGTGTCCGTTCCGTCTTTGCCGTCGCTCAGGGTGTAGGTGAAAGTATCATTTCCTGAAAAGTCCCTTTCGGGAGCATACGTTAACGTACTGTCGGTGTTTATCGTGACCGAGCCATTGCGGCCCTGAGTGGCGCTGATGACCACCAGCCTATCCTTGTCGGGATCGGTATCGTTCTTCAGCACATCAATTGTTATGATCGGCACATCTTCCTGTGCCGTCGCACTGTCGTCGTTGGCTGTCGGCGGATCGTTGCCCGGTGTTACGGTAATCGAAACGGTTGCCGCAGCGCTATCGACTTTGCCGTCGCTGACTTCAAACGTAAAGCTGTCCTGCCCGTTGAAATCCCGTTCGGGACGATAGTTCAGATTGGGCACTGTTCCCGTTAGACGTCCATGGATTGGCTCTGTGATAACACTGTACGTCAACGGATCCTCATCGCGATCACTGCCCGCCAGAGTAATCGACGTCGGCGTGTCCTCCTTCGTCGTTACGCTGAGAGGTTCGGCTATTGGCGGCTTGTTGACTTTGCTTACAATGATTACAACGAATGCGATTACTAAAAGAACGGCCAATCCCGCAAAAAGAATGAGTCTCTTATCCATGATACTCCTCCTTAAATAATTCAAACACCTTCCTATTGGACTCTTCGCGACCAAACAAATACCGGATACTACCGAAAAACTACTCCGGGGTGTTGAAAGCCAACGCAATCCCGAGTCTTATATAGTATACTTTTATTCACTCCGGCCTGCGAGCATTTTTTTCAGGAAATTTTCAGCAGGATTAACCGATAAGACAAAACATAATCCGCATCAATATAAACTTCTGTTTGAATTAGACTTGTAGCAATTAATTTCAGTTAGAACACCAGTTCAACATCCTCTTTCCATTTTATTAGACACATAAAATAATGTATAAATATATTGCTATTAATCTGTATTGTCGATAGAGTATTGGTATGAAGAAAATCCATTTTGAATGGAATTCCAGAAAAGACCGAGAGAATCAAGACAAGCACGGAGTTGCATTTGCAACGGCACAACATGCGTTTGGAGATCCGGATCGTGTGATTGCAGAAGACGTTAGTCACAGCAGAACTGAAAAACGCTACTACTGCTTCGGCAAAGTGGCTGATGGAATCCTGACAGTCCGCTTCACTTACCGCAAAGGTGTGATTAGGATCATCGGGGCGGGTTATTGGCGAAAGGGAAAGAAAATTTATGAAAAAGAAAATAAAATACACGGAT
>DAOVMB010000230.1 GCA_030630905.1 Sedimentisphaerales bacterium | reverse complement strand
TATAGCGTGAGCCTCGGCTCCTGGGGCAAAAACAACATCACCCACTGCCTCTACCTTGATGACCGCATCAGCCGTGCCATTATTTGACGACTTAGCTTCGGCATAAAGGTCGCCATTAATTTCCGCAGCTCCACCTGCGAAAATCTCAATATAAGCCTTGGTTACACTTTCTTCATTGCCCTCATCTATACCATGAGCATCGGCACATACTTCTCCGTTGATGACCACGTTGTCACCGGCCTTCAGATATATCATGGCTTCAGCATCTTCACCGAGAGGGACATTATGAATATCAGATAACTTTCCAACCTTAACATCACCATCGACAGTCAGATTACCGGAAGCTTTGACGTCGATTACAGCAGTGCGCCATCCGTCCTCGATAATTAGATCTCCTGTTTCTATATCGCCTCCATTGGTAGTGGTCAGGAAAATTTGCCCTGGAGCAGGTTTCTCATCTGACAGGTCTTTGCCGGTTATCAGGTTGCCGACATCGATGCCGCCGCTGCCGGCTTCGATAATAATGTCACCGAGGGATGTTCTTATAGTGTCGGTATCGTCCGCGAACGTAACGGCACTATCATCGCCTGTTGCATGAAGCTCAATACTGCCGAATCGGCCTGTGATTTCGCCGTCGGTTATACCCTTGACGGTAATGCCCTCTTGAGCGTTTACAATAAGACTGGTCCCTGCCTGCGAGAGAGCTTCGATATCTTCCTCGTAGAGAGTGTCCGTTGTACCGGCATTCGCACCGTCCGCAATAGTGACATTCGGAGTGTTAATCTCCAGCTTGCCCGGCTCATTAATTTTATTCCCGGGCGAGGCGTAAATGTCACCGGCAATTTCAAAATCATCACAGGTGATTGTCACTGTTCCGCCATTACCGGAGACGCTGCCGCCGGAAGCCGTAATCGATGAGTCTTCACCTATCTGAAACAAACCATCGGTTTGTATGGTTACGCTTCCACCGTCCCCGTTGGTGCCGGCATTTGCCTCGATGTTGCCGGCTGTGCCCAAACCATCGGGACCAATTATTACACTTTCAGTCCCTGTCAGGTTAACGCTGCCGCCATTGCCGCTGCTGCTACTAACAGTGATCAGGCCGTTGTTTTCAATTTGTGCAGCCTGTATCGATACTTCACCGCCCGATGCAGCAATAATGCTAACATTACTAATAGCCCTGGAAAAAGTATCTCCGGCAGCAAGAACTATTTTCCCAGTATTGACACTTATGACATTTGAGATTCGAATATCAGGATCGACGCCTCCGAGGTCTGATACGACGACTGAAACGTCGCTGCCGTCCTGAGCAAGACGTACTTCTTCACCGGCAGCAATTACAACTAATCCATCCGGAGCTATAATCGGACCGAAATTATAGACTTTCTTACCGATAAGATAGACGCTATCGGCCATGATGTGGGCGCGGCTTGTCACTCCACCATTGCCGCCTGAGAATTCCATCTTGTTGTTGACAGGGTCATCCAGCACGGCATTGAATGTCTCGTTAGTCATGTCAAGGCCTGAAGCCACCAACTGTGTGACGTTGACAGTTGAGCCGGCGCCGAAGACTATACCGGCGGGATTAACGAGGAAAACCCGACCATTACTAATGAGATTGCCGTTAATCAGTGATTGATTCGCCTCAATTACCTTGTTCAACACAGCAGAGCTGGCATCGGGCTGGGCGAAATCGACAGTCTTTAGACTATCGATGTTGAACCGGCTATACTCGATGATTGTACTGGCCCCTCCTGTTGTCACTGTAGTAATGTCTCCTACAGTGTTGAAGCCGGCTGTTCCCTGCACGACATTTTCGCCCTCAATCATGCCCGGTACTTCATCAGCCAGCGCTACCGGCAGTGACGTGCTTAAGAACAGGCAACACGTCAGGAAGTATGTTATAACCTTCCTCCAATAATGACCTTTCAAACTTCTTCTAATTCTTTCCATCATCCATCCCCTAATAAAATAACAATTGCTATCTAAATTCGTCCATGCACTATTATCTCTCCATGTACTGTAATTCGCCCCCAATATATTTTTAGTTAAAAGGCTACCACCGCAGCATTGCGCTTGCGCTGAGCCGGCCTTTTCCACTGTTGGTGTCAACGGTATCCTTCAGTGGATGGCCATAATACAATGCTCCACTGAAATTATTTCCAATCTCGAAAGCCACACCTACGCCTACCGAATAGATCGTCTGATTTCCCTTCTCACCCGGCACCGGGCTTTCTACATTGGTCCGGCCATAATCAAAAAAGGCAAGCGGCGCCAGTTTTTTCAGCTCTTCGTTGGCCACAGTTTCGGACTCAATAGCCTGGCTATGCCTGACCAGATCATACTCGTATTGAATGGAAGCCAATATCCCGCCATCGGCGACAATTTCATATTCGTCATATCCCCTGATCGTGTACATGCCTCCGAAGGAAGTCATTTTTGCAGGGACCAGTCTTTCAGTAGGTTCTATCCATCTGCAGGTACCTCTGAGCTGCTGAACCTTATTTTGATCCACGTACTGACTGTGGTTGGCCGCCATCGTATAAATCGCAAAGTCCCGCTCCGCGTTCGTCCGTGCACCGGTAAGCGTCACAGTATCCCAAAACGCTTCCTGATCGGAACCGCCGAAACTCTGGACCCTGTTGAATATTAAAGAAGTATTTGACATATCATCCCTGTGATGAATATTTGCCCCGATTCCCCATAATTCCATCTCGACATCGGTTGAGAAAAGCTGAGGAAATAATGAAGAGTCGATATCGCTTTCCTCGTGGCTCAGAGATCCGCTAACGTCGAAGAACCAGTTTTGTTCCTGGTAGATGTTGTAACGCAGTATGGCTCCATAAAACGAACCGCTGCCGAGGAAAGTAAACGGCCCGGACTCCGGATCTATGTCGAACTCGCTGTATCCACCATAAAGGTTAAGGCGAAGCCGGGGACCCATTACCGGAAAGTCATAACTGCCGAAAAATGAGTAGTTCTCATCTAAAGAATCCAGAGCAGCCTGAACAAGGGCGGTTAATCTGTCATCTATGCCCAAAAGGTTCGTATTGATCACACCGACCCTCGGCGCCCATTCTCTTTCGTTCGTGCCGGAATTATCCGCCTGGATGAAGTAATGCCAGGGATCTGTTTCGTAAACGTCATACTGGATCGCCAATGTGTTCGGCTCAGCGCCTCTGGACACAACGGCGGATACGTGCCTGTCAGGATTGAGATTGAGAAGATTGACCAGATAATCAAGTGATTTCTGACTGGCCACTTTATCGCGTTCTATGGGTGACCATTCCTCAAGAGCAGAGCGGCGAAGATAGCCTTCCTCAACCTCATTTCGTTCGGCGTCGTAATATTTTATTCTGACTTCGCTAACAGGGGCCTCAAGAATATTTATTGGTAAAATTCCATCCACCAGTTCATTGCCATCTTTGATCGCCCCTTCCGGCACGTACACATATATGCCGGAGTAATCGTTTTGTTGGTATACGGAAAGTATGTATTGCGTCAGGCCCTGAATAGTCCTTAACGAGACTTCTCGGGGCTGGCCGGGCATCGATACAATTTCCTGGATAGGCCTCAGGTCATAAAGAAACTGGCTATCAGCCCGGGACTGCGGCTGACCGGAAGCATTATAAACAGCCGGCATGTACTCCAGCAGCTCTCCGGTTGATATCAGGGAGTTGCCGCTGATGCGTAGTTCCCTTACGACCAGGCGCGTGGTTGTATCTACGGGCAAATTCAGTTCCTCTGATGTCTGGGCTTCTGCGGCAGACTGAGCAACACAGACTACCAATCCCACGTAAAAAAGAACGACCCACATTTTCCTTCTTAATGTACCCATCTTGCAACCTTTCCAGACTAAATAATCCATCCTTAATTGACTAAATACATCTTCCTTCTTGCCCGAGCTATTATCATATCAAAAGTGGATACGAAATTCAAGGAAATAATACATCTCCTTATGGCTTTTTGGCGTTATCAGTACTTTTATTGGGGTTATCAACATTTTTCTGGGACCTATCGGTTTTTCTTTTTGGGTGCGTTATTAACACTGATAACCGCGTTTTTAGAACTCTTCTGTGTTTAAGAATACTTGATATTAAAAGTGGACAAGAGACTTAGGGACTTTCAGAAAACTCCATTTAAAGAAATTACTCCATTATTTATATTATCTATTATCGGCAACTGTAAAGATTCTCTGTATTTTTTAAGGCGTGCTTTCGAAAATGATTTACGAAATGCGAATCAATGCCGCAGGAAATTATGTAAATTGGTCGCATCCATCGGGAAGATTTGTTATTCTGTTTATGGCAAAAATTAAGATTTTGAATTGAAGTTCTAATATTGATATTTATTGCGTGAAAGGAACATTTATGGAACGGAAGAATCTTTTTGCTCTGGCCTTTACGCTGCACGCGGCATTTTTATTATTGAATCCCGGCTGCGCCGTAGCGGCGCAGATTCAGCCGCCGGAGGCTCTGATCGGGCACCAGGTCGGAGCCGATTACAAGTTAGCACGCTACGAGAAAATTCGGCAGTACTTTCAACAGGTAGGCGAGAATTCCCGCCGAGTAAATGTGCGTGACATCGGGATTACCACCGAAGGCCGGAACATGATCATCGCCGAGATTACGGATGATGCCTCCCCGGCACGAATCGAACAGGCGGTCGCGCACCAAAAGCAAATTGCCGATCCTCGCTTGATCAAAAACGAGCGGCACGAAAGTGACCTTATCGCCAATGCAAAAGTCGTGGTGCTTGTGAATTGCAATCTGCATTCCACGGAGATCGCTTCCAGCCAGATGTCGATGGAGCTGCTTTACGATCTGGCTACCGGGACATCGCCGGAAATCGATGAGATACTAAAGCGGACAATAATCGTGCTGATTCCCAGCGCCAATCCCGATGGGCTTGATAAAGTCATCGACTGGTACGAGCGCTCGCTGGGCAAGCCCTGGGAAGGAACGGGGATGCCGTGGCTTTATCAAAAATACGCCGGCCACGACAATAATCGCGACTGGTTCATGCTCAACCTGAAGGAGACCCGCTTAGTGACACGGGTGATCTACGAGCAGTGGCTGCCGAATATCGTATATGACATTCACCAGATGGGCAGTTC
>DAOVMB010000512.1 GCA_030630905.1 Sedimentisphaerales bacterium | reverse complement strand
TGAAAGAACTGGCGAACCTTGTTTATCGAGTACACGACTAATTTGCCGCCTGGATGCCACGCCGTATAGCCCCACTTCGAGCCGATCTTTTTGACCGTACCGTTCCGGGCCAGCAGGGTTGAGCTTCCGTAAGCCGCGCTTCGCAGGCCAAGTGTCATTGTGTCGGGATCGTTGCCGACAAAACTATGGCAGTTGAGACAACCTTCTTCGAAAGACCTGCCATGCATAACAAGGGATTCGTCGTAGCTTGCAAGATTACGCTGATAAATCCCAATGCCTTTCCACCAGTTGTATATGGGCTTCATACGCCGATACACCACATAGCCGTCAATATCGTCTTCAGCGATAGTATTTGTGATACTGCGAAACTTTCTCCATCTCTGCCCGGCATCCATGACATAGATATCAAAGAAGATTTTATTACCCTTGCTGGATTTGAGCAGAGCGCGCCATTCTCTCAGGGGAATTCGCACTTGTCCCGTCTTGCTGAAGATATCTATCACTTTGTCACTGCCGGCACGGACCTTGACGAAGTATTGTTGTCCCTGTTCGAGAATCCTGAAGTTGATCGGGGCGATATTGGCTGGGATCACGATATCAGAATAATCGGGGCTTATTCTCGGTTCAACTGCGACTTCGGCATACTCCTCGATTGCCTTCGGCGAACTCCGGACAAACCGCAATCCGGCAATTATAGCAATACCGACAAAGAGGATAATTACGGCAAATCTGCTTCGCGATCCATGTGCCATAAGCGATTAAATACTCAACTTGACTTGGTTTTACTTGTCATGCTGAACGAAGTGAAGCATCTGGGATTTTAACGGGATTTATACTATGTTGCCGTTGGAGATTCTTCGCTGCGCTCAGAATGACAAATTTCATATATACTTATCATAACAATCCTTACGTAGTATTCAGTCAAGTTGTATAAATACTTATTAACGTTCTATGATGCTAACCGGCATGGTTGTTCGTTCATTGTTTTTGTAGTCACGGCATAGTTTTTCCGGCAATCCGGTTTCCATACATCTTTGGCTTATAATGAAACATCTCCCAGTATCGCTGATCGATTTCGTATGGATCTACGTCTTCTGGCTGAGTATCTTCCGGCAGGATTCCAAAACGCACCATTTCACGTATGTACTGGTGGTTAACCTGGAAGGTGGGTGAGCCGAATGCGTGGGATTTTTGCCATTCGGCTTGCCAGTTTGCCGCGGCGGTTGACATTATTTTATAGTCGGGATCGTCTTTCGATTCGAAGACGTCGGGGCATGTTCCCCATCCACCTGCTTCTTTCGCGAGGGGCGCCAGCAGGACTGCGGATTTTTCCGGCCGGGTTGCGTTTATCAATACGTTCCATGAAAAATACCGTGCCGGGTCGTCCTTTATGACGAGACGTTCATGACGACCGGTGGGACGATCTATAAGCTTTCTTCGCTGGTCCCAATCAAAGGCTTCGACGAGGCGATTGTGCGGGCCTTTTCCGTTGGGATTGTGACATGAGTAGCAGCGATTTTGAAGAACACCGCCCGCCTGGCTTGCCAAGACGCCTGCTTTCGTATTCTGTTGTTTCTGATTTCTAAGACCTCCGTAAGTTCCGCAAAACGGTGCGGCAGCCTCGGTCCATGCCCAGACTTTCAGCCAGTCTTCGCGTGAAGCCTTTGCATTGTGATGACCACCTTCGAGCTTGCGGAGCAATGGTGATGCGCTTGAGCCGAGAGAACGCGGAGGCTGGTTGCCGAGGCCGTTACGGCCGTCACCGATTTGTTCTCTCATCGCAAGCGAGTAGTAGCTGATTGAGTATGTGACTCCCATGTCACCTTCGAGACAGAGGCGCCCCTTTCGGTCTTCGGTGTTATGGCATCCGATGCAATATTTATCGAGGACCGGCTGGACGTCTCGCATGAAGTCCGGCACATCCGCTATTCCTTCGATTGGAGTAATCTTCGAAGGGGGGCGTCGGAGTGCCTTTATTCTGCGGGCGCTGCCGACGTTGACGTTCGAATGGTTGCGTGAGTTGTGACATCCGATGCAGGACGTTGTTTCGCCGGGCCTAAGACATGTGAAGCTCTGCATTCGCCTGCACGAGAGGTCATTCTCGTCGAGAGCGACATAAAAGACGGGCCGGTTCGCGGGCAATTCAAAATATGCCGAGCCGTCGGATTCGACGGGGATGGTGCCGAGAATTCGTTCGAGGTTAAATGAACCGAGAAAGCTTAGTGTGTCAGGCCCTCCTGAGAAGTTGACGGGTTTGGGAAGGGTTTCGATAATGAGCAGCTTTTTTATCTCGCCGCGTTTAATTCCTTTTAAGTTCTGCGAATTATAAACGTCAACCATAATATGCGTTCCGGTGGGACTGGCCGAATCGGAACGCTTTACGATGATTCCTTCGCGGGGGCGTTTTATGATGGGACGAGGCGACTGGGTGAGCCATTTTTTGCCGTTGTTTTTTATTTCGTAGATTGCTTGCGGCGTGTATTTGTCGTCGTCTTTGTTCTTTGTAACGAAAACAAGTCGGGATTTGTGCAGTTCGGCGGCGAGTATGGTTTCCGTGCTGAGCGGCCAGGGATCGGCGAGGTGTCCTTTACCCCATGGGAACTCGATATGTTGAAGTC
>DAOVMB010000190.1 GCA_030630905.1 Sedimentisphaerales bacterium | reverse complement strand
CCTGTTCGAGATCGACTCGCCCATTCCCACGGAGAATTTTGCCGATGCGATTAACGACCGGCTCCCTCCCGATATTGTGGTGACGTCCGCCGAAGAAGCACCAAGGGGATTCGATCTGTTCGGCAGTGTCAAAAGCAAGCTCTACCGCTATACGATTTATACCGGCCGATACCGACCCGTCCTGCGTTTGAATCAGTGCTGGCACATACCGAAGAAACTTAACGTCCCGGCGATGAATCAGGCAGTTCAACTGCTGGTTGGGACAAAAGATTTTAAATCTTTCGCCTCAGCAGCCGACCGGCGTGAAAGTTCCGTCCGGACAATTTTCCGCTGTGATGTCACAGCCGAGGACAAGTGGATATATGTTAATGTCGAAGGCGACGGTTTCCTGTATAATATGGTCAGAAATATCGTCGGCACTCTTGTCGAAGTCGGCACAGGCAGATGGAAGCCTGAAAAGATGAATGAAATTCTCGAAGCAAAAGACCGAAACGCCGCCGGCCGGCTCGCTCCGCCCGCGGGATTATGTCTAATGTGGATTCAATATTGAAAATCGTTCACATAATAACTCGGTTAATCTTAGGCGGCGCTCAGGAGAATACACTTATAACGTGTAAAGTCCTGGCGCAGCGGGGGCATGATGTCACGCTAGTGACCGGGCCGGCACTGGGGCCGGAGGGTGAGCTGTTCAAACAGGCACAAAGGCAGGGCTACAAGGTAGTGGTTATCGACAGGCTTCGCCGCCCAATCAATCCTTTTAATGATACGATCAGCTATTTCCAGATTAAGAAGCTGCTTCGGCAATTGCAGCCGGATATCGTTCACACTCATTCCGCCAAGGCGGGGATATTGGGCAGATTCGCAGCCCGCAGCCTCTGTCATTGCGAGGCCTGCGAAGCAGGCCGTGGCAATCTCAGCCGTTGGGTTTTGAGATTGCTTCGTCGCTCTGCTCCTCGCAATGACAAGATGAGACAGCATTTCCCAGCGGTCGTCCATACGATACATGGTCTGGCTTTTCATCCCTATCAGAGCGAAGCTTTAAACAAGTTCTACATCGCGATAGAAAAGTCGGCAGCAAAGCGAACGGATTCGTTTATCAGCGTCGCCGATGCCATGACGGCCCAGTCGATCGCCGTGGGGATCGGCAAGCCCGAACAGTATGTGACGGCATATTCGGCCATAGATGAGGATGACTTCTTGGAAACGATTTCACAGGAGAAAAAAAGAGATTTCCGCCGAAAGTACGGCATCGGTGAAGATGCAGTTGTGCTTGTCACTGTTGCCCGGCTGTTCATGCTCAAGGGTCACGAATATGTCATTGAGTCGGCCAAAGAGCTTTCGAAGCGGTTTGCAAATTGTATCTGGCTCTTCGTTGGCGACGGCAATCTCTCAGAGCATTACAAACAGCAGGCTCGCGAGCTGGGATTGGCCGATAGGATTAAATTCACGGGACTTTTGCCGCCGAGCCAAATTCCGCTGGCTATACAATCATCTGATATGCTTGTCCACTGCTCGCTGAGAGAAGGTCTCGCACGGACGCTGCCGCAGGTCATGCTGTGTGGCAGGCCCGCCATTTCCTTTGATGTGGATGGCGCCAGAGAAGTGGTCAACGAAAACACCGGCCGGCTGATTGAACCGAAAAATGTCGAGCGGCTAATCGATGCCTGTGCTGAGTTGATAGAAAATAAAGATTTGCGGGAGATGCTCGGCAGAGCCGGCAGAGAATCTGTAAAAGAGAAATTCGCGCCGGATACGATGGTCGATACCATCGAAGAAGTCTATCGAAAACTGTTGGACGAAAGGTAATTATATTTTAATTAGTTCTTGTTGCGGAAAGCCAAAACCGGCTTCTGTCACCCCTGCGTAAGCAGGGGGCCAGAGCGAAAAAGCTGGATTCCCGCTTTCGCGGGAATGACATGTTGTGTTATGTTATTATCAATGAATGATTTGCTATAATATTCGACTCAAAAACGATCCGTTTGAGTAAATGAGTGAAAAAATGGATGAAATGATTAGTTGTTGCGGCTTGAATTATCATGGTTGCGCCATCTATTTGGCAACGAAGGAGAAAGAAGAGCTATGAAAAGTTTTAGAAAAGAGCTTTGGTTTAATACTTCAAGCAGGCGTGAATTTATTAATATCACGCCGGAGGTTGAAGAGGTCTTAAGAGAAAGCGGCATCAAGGAAGGCTTTTTGCTCTGCAATGCCATGCACATAACCGCCAGTGTCTTTATCAATGACGACGAATCCGGGCTTCATAACGATTTCGAGGTATGGCTGGAAAAATTAGCGCCGGAAAAGCCTCACTCGCAGTATCAACACAACGGCTTCGAGGACAACGCCGACGCTCATCTGAAGCGCAGCGTCATGGGCAGAGAAGTGGTCGCGGCCGTAACCGGCGGCAAACTTGATTTCGGCCCGTGGGAGCAGATATTCTACGGCGAATTCGACGGCAAAAGAAAAAAACGAGTCCTGGTAAAAATCATTGGCGAGTAGGTTGGTGACATCGTGGCATTACTGCTTTTTTTAGTTCAGGTTTTTATGATATCGCTGTCGGGGGTGATGGCGCCGGGGCCGGTGACGGCGGCGGCGATTGGGATGGGCGCACGCTCGCGATACGCCGGCATGCTCATAGCCATCGGCCACGGCATTGTCGAATTTCCACTGATGATCTTGATTGTTTTGGGGATGGGTCGAATTCTAAAGCTGCCGACGGCACAAATTGTAATCGGTCTGGCAGGCGGAGCGTTCCTATTGATGATGGCGGTTGGGATGCTGAAGAGTTTGCGGTCGGCGGAAATACAGGAAACGAAAGGTGCAAAACATAAGCCGATGTTAGCAGGGATAATACTGTCGGCAACTAATCCATACTTTTTATTCTGGTGGGCTACTGTCGGACTGGCCCTTGCTACTACTGCGACCGGAATGGGAATATGGGCTTTTGCATTATTCGCTGTCATTCATTGGCTGTGCGATTTTATCTGGCTTGGCGCCTTGTCGTGGGCGAGTTTCAAAGGCACGGGCCTGTTCGGATCTCGCAGCCAGCAAATCGTGCTGATGATCTGTGCCGTAGCACTGTTTTTCTTCGGTCTGTTCTTTATTTATAATGCCGCCAGTGCACTCATAAAAACAGTATAGAGAAGGTCTTAATCGAAATTTCAAAAAGGATAAGCAACAATGAGTATTAGCAGATTAAGTGGTCGCTCACGAATGTCCCGCAGTTTGTCAATCTTGCGGTTGGCGTGCTTGATTGTATTTATATTCGGCGTTCTCGTTATAAAAAGCGGTTGTGCGACGAATCCATTTTCGGATATGTTCGGCAAGCAGGATACGAGGCTCACAAAGGGGCCTTTCCTGCTTGGCGTATATCCAGACCGGGCCGCGTTGATGTGGGAGACCGAGACTGAGGGACTCTGTAAGTTATATTATGGCAGAGACCGGAATCTCGACAAATATGTAGAGAGCATACCGGAGACCCATCAGGCCGGTGAAGAAACTGTTAAAAAGTTAGTATTTATCCACAAGGTCTGGCTCGAAGATTTGGAGCCCGGCCGGTTTTATGACTATCGTGTTACCGGCCCCGGCTTCGATGATAAAATCTATAGATTTCGTACCGTACCGGAGAACACCGATGAGGTCAGATTCATAGTCTATGGTGACAGCCGGACCCGTCCCTCGGTTCACCGCAGGCTCGTTAAGTTGATGAAAAACCAGAAGGTTGATTTTGTGGTCCACTGCGGCGATTTGGTAACCGAAGGTGATAAATATGAGCAATGGGGGCCTCAATTTTTTAAGCCGTTAAAAGGATTGGCCGAAACTGTACCTGTCTATATAGCCAAGGGAAATCACGAGGGCAATAACGGCAATTACGAAAAACTGCTGATACCGAAGGGGCAGAAGAACAGCTTTGGTTTCGATTATGGGCCGGTGCACTATTTCTGCGCCGATAATGTCACCGAAGGGCTGGACGACGAAGTCCAGCTTGAATTGATTATCGCTGATGCCAGGATTAGTGACGCCAAATGGAAATTCGTAAGCTATCACATACCGAGCGTTAATTTCGGCGGTCATTGGTCGGCCTGGGGATATCCGGATGCGCTGCCGGGTCTGGCCAAAGCCGGCGTCGATTTTGTCCTGGCGGGTCATTCACATATGTACGAGCGGTTCAGGCCCATCGCTCCGCCGGACGATGCGGATGGAAATTATGTAACCTATATCACCAGCGGCGGCGGGGGGGTGTTTATGCACGGGATTATGCCAAATGTTTATCACGCCGTAGCAAAGAAGAAACATCATTTCTGTTTATTCGACATCAAAGGCAATAAACTCACTATGGATGCCATTGGTATCAACGACCGGGTGATTGATCATATTGAGGTAATTAAAAACGCCGGCAGGTTGGACAAAAAGTATTTACGCTCGGCAATTCCAATGAAAGAGATGCTGGACTTCCAGCAGATGAACCTCCATCGGCAGGACTAATCCCCCAATTTTGCTTCTGTTGATTTTTATGTCTCATGGCCTGGGGCTGATGAATCTTGCTCGGGATTAAGGATTTCTTTCAGCGTGTGCCGGGCCAGGATGTTTCGCTGGGATTCAGCGATCTGTTGTATGCCGGGCCATCGGTTGCTCGCAGGTTGCGCGAAGCCCGCGGTTTCCATGGCTTCGGCGATCTCGGAAAGTTTAATATTTGCCGGATCTTTGGCCGGCAGGAAGCCTGCCACCGGGTCGGATGTCCTGACTATGAGCCTGCTGTTGACAAGACAGTCGAGAATTTTCTGCCCGAATTCGGCGGGAATATCTAATTTACTGCATATATCCTCGGGCGGGACCGGGGCCTGATTGTCTTGGAAAGCAGCGGCAATCTCTCTGACAATATTGATTATGGTCAGGTCGTTGGCTATGAAATACTCCTCGGTTTTTCTGGCGGAGGCGATTTCTGCGGCGTCGAGGCTCTTTAAGTGCTGGGTAGTATATGTCAACTGCAGACCAAACAGCACGGTCAGCCAGGTAATATAAATCCAGACCACCGTCATGGGAATCAGCGCCATTACTCCGTAAACCGTTCGATACAGCCCCAATTCCGTTATACAATATCCGAAGATGCTTTTTGCCGCTATCCAGACCAGGGCAGCCACGGCCGCACCACAGATGGCGGCTTTTACTTTAACTTTTGTGTTCGGCAGAACAAAGTAAAGCAAAAAGAAAGCAATAATAGCTACGATGTACGACAAAATAAACGGTGCAATATTGGATAAGACAGTTTCCCTTAGGCGTACAAAAGTAGAATATCGTGTGACCATGTATATGCCGGCACCAAGAAGCAGCGGCCCGAGAGTCAAAAGCGCCCAGTAGCTGATTATTCGATGCAGAAAATTTCTACCGGTTGCGACGTGCCAGATATTGTTAAACGATTTTTCTATTGTCGCCAGCAGGGCCAAGGCCGCCCAAATCACAAACAGTACGCTGAATAGCCCGATCTGTCCCTTGTTTGTCTCAGCGAAAAACCTGGCGACTAATTCGTCGAGGTGCTCTGTAAGGGTGATGGTCTCCTGGGAATCCTCGCCACTGGGGGCGGGGCTCTTGAAAGCTGAAAAGTTGGCCTGGTTGTAGACGAAGTTTTTTACTTCTTCTCCGATATCACTATAAGCGGGAAAAGATTGAAATATCAGCAGCATTACTATGGCCAGTGGTACAATTCCGAAGATCGTGTGATACGACAGAGCGGCGGCCTGCTGGCCCGAGCGATTTATCTTCAAGAGTCTGGCACAATGCGACCAGAGTTTGATTTGAAAAACAACAAAGCGGCCGGCTTTACCGACCTGTGTAGTAGG
>DAOVMB010000212.1 GCA_030630905.1 Sedimentisphaerales bacterium | reverse complement strand
GACCTGTCCGGCCTGTGGCGGAGGATAGACGATTGTATGCCACCGAAGAGCGGTTTGGCGGCGCCACATTCTGGATTCGTATAGAACTATTTTCGAGCCGGCCGATGTTGCTTTCTGCCTCGGATGAACTGGTTAGAGACAACGTCAGGACAATCAATGGCACTGCAAGAAGGACGCATTCGACGGCCATCGGCAAAATATCGCCGAACCAAAAACGCCACTGCTTGCCTGACGTGATTTGCATTGCTATCAAAATAACTATAACTGCCAGCGGAGGAGCTACCCATGCAAATTTGCCGCCGAAACCTACCGACTCAAGAAGGTTTTGCAGCCAGACAAACGCTATCACGCGAATCTGCGATTGGTTCAATGCGTCGGTATTAATGCCAAATGTTCCCAGCTCATAGAAGATAATAAACGGCAGCAGAAAAATTATAGCGTAAATCGGGCGAGATGTCCTCTCAAGGTAGGAATCACGTGCAAAATTAAACAGTTGTCCCGTGCTGTATTTGCGCTGCTTTTCCGTTTTGTTAGCTTTTTTTGCTTTTCCCATTTCTAAATTGTAACTGTATGCTCTCTGTTCTCTGTGAGTGTTCCTTAAATTCCACTGCCGAATTTTGCAGAGTTTACTTCAAGTAAGCCGAAAATACAATAGTCAAACATAGCAATTATAAGAGATACAGGGTAAATAGATGAAACCGTTTTTTATGTTTTCTTGGCGGGTGTGAATTTGAGTATATGATAAGCGAAACATTATCTGAGATTTATCAACTGCTTTACGATGCGTTCGGTCCGCAGCATTGGTGGCCCGGCGAAACACCGTTCGAGATTATGGCCGGTGCGATACTCACCCAGAATACGAACTGGGCCAATGTTGAAAAAGCGATTGCGAACCTGAAATCCGCCGGGTACATGACGCCGGAAGCGCTCCATCGTATCGACCTTACGCAGCTCGCTGAGCTGATCCGTCCGGCGGGCTATTTCAACATAAAAGCCAAACGCCTGAAAAACTTCATTAACTGGCTGTTTGACGATTATAGCGGCGAATTGACAAACCTTGAGGCCATCTACACGGACCAATTGAGAGAGGAGCTTTTGGCGATAAAGGGTATCGGGTGCGAAACCGCCGATTCTATTTTGCTTTACGCCCTGGGCAGGCCTGTTTTCGTAGTGGATGCTTACACGGCTCGAATTACCTTGCGGCACGAACTGATCGAGCCGGGCGCCGATTATGAGCAGTTGCGGGAATTGTTTGAGTCGAATCTCCCCGAGGATGTCCGGTTTTACAATGAGTACCATGCACTGCTGGTCAGAGCCGGCAAAGAATTCTGCAGGCCCAAAGCCAAATGCCACGGCTGCCCTCTCGAAGAGTTGCCGCACACGCTCGATATCGAGTATTGTTAGTGTATTTCCTGCCCGGGCTTTGCGCCGGTATCGGCGGTGAGCATGAAGATATCTTTTCCGCCGGTGCCGGATGCCAGGATCATTCCTTCGGACAGGCCGAACCTCATCTGTCTGGGTTTGAGGTTGGCTAAGAAAACAACGGTTTTGCCGGTTAAGTCCTCGGGTTTGTAAGCAGTGGCGATAGCGGCGAAAACTGTCTTTTCCTGTCCACCCACGCCCAGAACCAGCCGGAGCAGTCTATCGGCGCCTTCGACGGATTCGGCCTTTAGAACTTTTGCGATTCGCAGGTCTATCTTCGCAAAATCTTCAATTGTACATTCCGGCTTGAACGGCTCGACGGGTTCTGTCGCCGCCGGCTGGGGGGCCTGAGTTTCCTTGCTCTCTTCTACCATTGCATTCACCTGTTCTTCTTTAACTCTCTCAAACAATCGTTCAAAATTATTTATCTTGCGATTTTCCAGAACCGTGTCGAGGTCTGCAAAACATAATGTATCAACGTTCAGAAACCGCTGAACTTTTTCGGCATATTTGGGCAAAATGGGTTTCAGGTAAATCGCCAAAATACGTACGGCATTGATTACGGCGGTTAAAGTCGTTCGTGTTTTTTCCAAATCCGTTTTAACTGTTGTCCATGGCTGATTCTGTTCGACGTACCGGTTCGCCTCGTCGGCTAAGGCGGTTATCGACCGGACAACAGCAGAAAATCTCAGACTCTCATAGTCTTCCATTATCCGATCTTTAGCGGCAATGAGCTTATCGAGAAGTTCTTTGCCCTGCTCGTCCAGTCGCCCAAGTTCCGAATTGAGCTTCTTAGTCAGCATCGGTCCTGAGCGGGAAGCCAAGTTTGCGAATTTGCCAACCAAATCGGAATTGGTTTTGTTTAAGAAGTCATCCATTCTCAAATCGATGTCGTCAATTCCATCGCTTAGTTTGCTTGCGTAGTAGTAACGCAGGTATTCGGGATTCAAGTGTTTGGCGTATGTGCTTGCTTTAATAAAGGTCCCGCGAGATTTGCTCATTTTCTCGCCGTTCACGGTCAGGAAGCCGTGAATGAACAGCCTTTCGGCGGTCTTCATGCCGGAGCCTATTAGCATTGCGGGCCAGAAAAGAGCGTGGAAATACATTATGTCCTTGCCGATGAAATGGTACAGCTCATATTCGCCGCTGTTCCAAAGCGTGTCGAAATCCAGGTTGTTTCTGTCACAGTAGTTTTTGGCCGAGGCCATATACCCGATAGGTGCATCCAGCCAGACGTAGAAGTATTTATTTTCTTCTCCCGGTATTTTGAATCCGAAATAGGGGCCGTCGCGAGATATGTCCCAATCTTTCAGCCCCGCATTGAACCATTCGTCGAGTTTGTTTGCTACCGATTTTTGCGTATGTCCCCCGGCAATAAGGTCTCTGAGTTGTTGTTCGTAATCGTCAAGTTTGAAAAAGTAATGCTCGGAGGTTTTCAGGACAGGTCTGGTCCGGCACGTCGAACAGTAGGGATTGATCAGTTCAGCAGGTTGATATGTGCTGCTGCAAACCTCACAGGAATCGCCATATTGGTCTTCGGCTTTACACTTTGGGCACGTACCTCGGACAAACCTGTCCGGCAGTGACATTTTGCAGTTTTCGCAGTAGGTCTGTTCCACGTCTCGTGTGACGATTGAGCCGGCTTCGTTCAGACGATTGAAAATCAGCTCGCTGAAATACTTATTCTCGGGAGAGTGGGTCGAGTAATAGTTGTCAAATTCGATACCAAACTCGTCAAAATCGGCTTTGTGCTCTTTGTGTATTTGTGTGATTAACTCTTCAGGATTTATACCTGCGGCGCGGGCACTGAGCATAACAGGTGTACCGTGAGTGTCATCGGCGCAGAAATAGAGACATTCATTGCCAAGCATTTTCTGAAAGCGCACCCATATATCAGTCTGGAGGTATTCTACTAAATGCCCTAAGTGTATCGGGCCGTTTGCGTAAGGTAAGGCTGAGGTTACAACGATCTTTCGAGGCATCTTTCTTCCCTGGTGATTATTGCTCCTTCTTTTTCCGTGTTTTTTGCTTGTTGTTTTTTGGAGGTTTCTCTTGTTCTTCCTTTGTCGATTGGGAGGCAGGAATGATCTCAATCTCATCGACAGGGGCGGCGATTCTTTCTCCAGTTTGGTATTCGATCATTACAAGCTGGGTCAATATCTGGGTATCCACGACTTTACCCTGGCCGTGTTTGGTTTTGACCTTGGCATTCTTTTTCGGCAGTCTTTTTTTAAGATCCGTATAGGTTTCGTCCTCGTATCGCAGACAGCACTTCAATCTGCCGCAGTAGCCTGAGATTTTTGCCGGATCGAGAGTTGCTTTTTGCATTTTGGCCATTCGCATATTGACCGGTTTTAAGTGTTTGAGAAATCGCTGGCAGCAGCATTGTTGTCCGCAGCTTTCCACGTCACCGAGGAGTTTGGCCTCATCCCGTGAGCCAACCTGCCGCATTTCGATTCTTGTCTGATATTCCTGTGCGATTCTCTTGACCAGGTCCCGAAAATCCACCCGTCCGTCGGACATGAAGTAGAAGATGATGCGTTCGCCGCCGAATACGTGTTCTGCATCGATTATTTTCATCGGCAGGTCCATTTCCTTGATGAAACACCTGCAATATTCCATCTCTTCTCTTGCAATTTTCCGTAGATGTCGCTCTTCGCTTATATCGGCGGTGGTTGCGTAACGGATGAATTTGCCTGCCTGGCCTTGTGAGAAATCGGTGTCATCGTTGTTGAAATATTCTTTTAATTGCTCCTGGTTTAGTCTGAATTGACCGGCCTTGTAAGAGCTGAACCGTCCTACGAGATGACCCAATTCAAGGCCTCTGTTGGTTTTTACCACGACGCGAGAGTGCACCTTGAGTATGTCTGCCTCGTGATGCTCGAAGAGACCGAGTGTGCCCATCCGCCCAAATCGAACCAGGATATATTTTTTATGCTTAGCCTGTTTGGCCCTTGTTTCCGAGTTTTTTGGCATCCAAGCTACCTATATAGATACTAATGTTACATTTTACTACCGCTAAACCCGGATTGTATCAGGATCGGCAAGATTTAACAATAGATGTTCGAAAATAAGCTTTTCATTGACGCTGGACTCGATCCATCGCAGGATGCGATAGCAATCGGAGATTTTTTCTGCCGCCGGCTCGACATCGAAACGGGCGGCCAGCTTCTCTATCTGCTCTTTTTGGTCGAAATTGACAGGTTCTTTCGCCCTCGTTACGTTTAGATTCATCGCATCGTGCAAGGCGGATATGATTATCCGAACAATAATCTTCATGGCCCTTCGATTGATGTCGGTCTTACTGGTGGCCTTATCGATGTTTGTCCACTCGGCGGCTATTTTCTTGCTTTTTGCGAGAAGCTCCTGGGCCAGGTCAAGAGCTTCGGCGAGTTCATAGCTGACTAAAGAATCTATCAACTCTTTTTTGGCTTCGTAAAGATTTACATTAGCTAACTCAAGTTCCGCCCACTGGCACGCTTCGCCCACACTGCCTTGCGCCAGGCGTGCAAAGTACCGGGCCGGCTCTTCTTCGAGACCCTTTTCTTGTAATTTTTCGATTATCCTGCTTTCGTCTATCGGGCCGAACCGGATCGTCTGGCACCTCGATTTGGTCGTAGGCAGGAGCTTTTCCAGGCGAGTGCACAGCAGCACGATACAGCAATATTCCGGCGGTTCTTCGAGGACCTTCAACAGGCAGTTCTGTGAGGCGATGTTTAACCTTTCAGCTTCGCTGACGACGAACACCTTTCTCTGCGAAATCGTCGGCCTGGTCGGGACCTTCGCGATCAGGAATTCCCGAATTACATCTATCGGCAGGTCGATGGGCGCTGCTTTACCTTTGCCGTCTTCTGTGAATTCCCGCAATTCCTTGTAGATGTGAGCGAAGTCTGGATTTGCGCCGGCTTCTAACAGCTTACAGGGTTGGCACGAGCCGCAACCGTCGGCAAAGCCGTTTT
>DAOVMB010000197.1 GCA_030630905.1 Sedimentisphaerales bacterium | reverse complement strand
TCTTATCGAGCAGGTCGGCTAAATACTTGTTTCGCTGATTAGGCCAATTTTTTCGCCTGACGCTTTCCCGGCCGTAGGCTCCGAGAAATATTCCGGTTACGACGATTTCCCTATGTCAGGATTCTACAAGTGCTTGCGCCTCATTCAGAACCTCATCGAGAGGTTTGCTGCGAACAAATGGCCGGGTTTTCGGTACAATACAATATGTGCAGTATCCATCACAGCCGTCTTGAATCTTTAGAAAGGCTCTGGTTTGGCCCTCGAACGAAGTTAGCGGCGGCAGATTCAAGTGATTGTTTAACTCGTTTTTATACTTGATCTTGTAGCTGTTTTTTGCTTTAATAGTAGTGTCCGGACAGGATTGAGTTCTTTGGGAAGTCAGAGTGGCGGCTTTGTTGTCGATTATGCAGCTTAGTGTATCAACAAGATCGCTTCGATTTCTGATCAGATGAACATCTTCAGCCGTAGCGCTCAATTCGCCGATTTGTACGGTTGGCAGGCATCCGGATACAATGATAACGGCGTTTGGACTTTGCTTTCGGGTTTTTCGAATGCATTGCCGGCTCTTGGCTGAAGCAGTATGAGTTACACAGCAGGAATTAATAACGACCATATCGGGCTTTTTGGACGGTTCGACTTTCTGGAGCCCGAAATTTTCGAGTAACTCTCGAATTTGCTGGCTTTCATATTGATTGACTTTGCAGCCAAAAGAATTTATGGAAAAAGTCTTCATAGTATGGTATAATGTATATTTGTTAGAATGGATTTACAAGGTTAATTGAAAACTATGCGAGAGGAGTGTTATGGCTGCGGAAACCGGCACAGTCTGGGCAATCGACATAGGTAATAGTTCCCTAAAAGCATTGTATCTGAGCACAGAGCGTGGGGTTGTAGAAGTAATCGGCTTCGATAATATCCGGCATGGTAAAATACTTAGCGGAAGTAACGTTACCGAAGCGGAGAAAGAAGAGCTGATTGCATTAAGTTTGCGCAAGTTTGTCAATAAATACGACTTGAGCCTGGACGAGATAGCGGTTTCTGTGCCGAGCCAGAATAGTTTTGCACGGTTCGTGAACCTGCCTCCCGTCGAGGAGAAGCGCATTCCCGAGATGGTGAAGTTCGAAGCGGTTCAGCAAATCCCTTTCGGTATCAACGATGTCCAGTGGGACTGGCAGTTGATGACAGAGCCGGACAGCCCCGAAATCAAAGTTGGTATTTTTGCGATTAAAAATGAAGTTGTCAACTCGGCGCTGGAGCACTTTAACAGGGAAGATATCCAGGTCAGCTACGTGCAAATGGCGCCGATGGCTCTTTACAACTACCTGCTGAACGACCGTCCCGACCTGGTGACTTCCGATAGCCAGGCAACAGTCATTCTCAACATCGGGGCGGAAAATACCGATTTGGTTGTCTGCACAAAATCAGCCGTCTGGCAAAGATGTATCCTGATCGGGGGTAATGCATTTACCAAGGCGATAGCGGATACATTCAGGCTGAACTTTGAAAAAGCTGAAAAACTCAAACGTACGGCTCCGGTGAGCAAGTATTCCCGGCAGATACTCCAGGCGATGAGGCCCGTCTTTACGGATCTGGCATCCGAAGTTCAGCGGTCATTGGGCTTTTACAACAGTTCCAATCCCAATACAAAAATCGTCAGGATCGTGGCCATGGGAGGCGGAACCAAACTGCGAGGCATTCTCAAATATCTACAGCAGACACTTCAGATGCCTGTTGAGAGGCCGGATTCGTTCAAAAGACTCGGGATGGGTCCGGGAGTTTCGCTGGCGAAGTTCCACGAGAATGTCAGCGACTTCGGCATTGTTTACGGTCTTGCCCTGCAGGGCCTGGGCCTGGCCAGGATAGAGAGCAATCTGCTTCCCCGCAATGTTGCCCGATCAATGGCCTGGGCGAGCAAGGGCAAGTACTTTATTGCCGCGGCGTGTATGGTGCTTGCCGTCTCACTTCTGTGTTTTGCGCGAACGGGCCTTGATAAAATGAATTACACGAAGAACGGCCAGGTCCGGCAAAAAACAGCGATGGTCCTTAGCAGTGTTGAGGAAGCCAAAACCAAGTTTAAAGAAGAACAAGATAAAGGCGACAAATCTGATGCAATAATCGAAAAAGAGTTCGAACCTTTCACATATCGTGAAGTCATTCCGCTCTTGCACGAGACCATCATCTCAGCCCTGCCAAACGAGCAGAACAATCCGAAACAAGCCGAGTTGTACAAGGCTTTTGCCAGCGGCGACGTGAAAACGATTAAGGAGATTCCCAGAGAGCAGCGTAAGCAGGTTTTTATCACGGGAATGACTGTTTACTTCACAAATGACCTGGCCGGGGCGAAGTTTGGCGGAGCCGATGTCTGGAGAAGGACCCGGGGAACCGAACCCGGAATGGAAGACGGGGGAATGGATGAATATGAATACGCCATGATGATGGAGGCTGAGATGGGGATGGGCAGAGGACTATATGAATATAGTCCTATGGGACCCATGGCAGGCACCGGTGCGGATGAGAAGAAATCCGGTTTTGTAGCCCAGGTCCTTTGTTACAGTCCCTACGGGCGGACAGTAACTGAATTGGGCGAATTGATAGACCCTCACGGCGTTGAAGACCAGCAAAATAAATGGGGATTTATCACCCGGTTGGCGCATCTTGATGATATGGCTGAAGATGCCAAAAGTCCCTTCGAGCTGTATAAAAAAGAAGATTCCGAGCAGTTTGGTCTGGAGATAAAGGAAGTTACTATCGATGGCGAAATGCCTGAAGGAATAGGTATATGGGAAGAAGTAATAGACAAAACAACTAATATCAGGGGCCGTTCGGGTGCTATGACGCGTAATTGGATTTTGATTGACCCGATGACCAGGGAAATGATCAGTAAGGAAAGCATGCTGGACGAGGATGGGAAACCGATACTCTACCGCGGCCAGCCGCGTTTTAAGGTCAACGATCATTGGTTTGTATTAAATGTCAAGTTTATCTGGCGAGACGCACCGGAGCCGCCCGAGCAGCCAATGACTTCTCAGTACGGAGGAATGATGTCAACGCAGCGGCCAACTCCGAGTACGCCTTCTTCGAGTTCCGGTTCTTCCGGTAAAAGTAAATTACCTGACTTATGATATGTGAGCCAAAAATGAATATACCGAACTTTAAAGATATCCTGCAGAAATTAAGCGTTTTCAGGAATAACTTATCGCTGTTAGTGCCGGTGATCATCGTTCTGGTGAGCGTGCTTTTGTTCATACCCACGCAGTTAATGAGCAGTAAGCTCAAGAAGGACGTGGAACAGAAAAGCATCAATAAGGGCGGCAGGAGAATTGCGAGTCTGGAAAAAAGTGCTGTTTCACGTCAGCAATACGAAATGGAGGCCGAGCGTCAGAAGGCTCATTCAGCGGACGCCAACGAGATAGCAAAACTGGCCATACAAAGTACTCAGCGAGAGCTGCTGAGCTATGATATTTTTCCTGCGCCTGATGTGAACGGTTTCTCCGGTTTGATCTTCCAGGAATTCGGCCAGAATTATCGCAGTGGAATCGATAAGCTGATCTTGAATGTCAACGGCCGAGACTGTCCGACAGATGCCGAAATCGAAAGAGGTCTGGAGAATTCATCATCGCGCAGCCGTTCGAGAGGTAGAGAGGCTTCAATGATGTCGTCTCCGAGAGGCTCTAGAATGAGTCTCTATGGTGGAGGCTCGATGATGTTCGGCAACATTCAGCGGATGATCCTTGATGAAATGTGCAAGGACCGGGCAAAGTTTATTTCCGTCTATGTCAATCCAGCTGATATTAGCGGCTACGAATACTGGGCGGATTACAAGTACGATGTCAAGCAGGAAGACGCTATCGAGGATTGCTGGTATCACCAGTTGGCATACTGGGTTATCGAGGATATCTTCCAGACGATAGCTACGATGAACTCAGAGCATGACAATGTTCTGACGGCGCCGGCCAAGCGGTTTATGGGTGTTACTTTCACAATGGGCCTCAAGAGACCGAGAAGCGGCGGCGGCGGCGTTTTCAGGGGGGGCAGGGGCAGGGCAGTAAAGAGAACAAGCGAGGACGCCGACAGGCCCGCCTATGTCCGCACCGGGGCTCCCGGATTGTCGGAATCATGTACGGGAAGATACTGTGACGAAGACAAAGGCATTGATGTCACACACTTTAATTTCAGTATGATAGTCGGCACGAAATCGGTTTTGCCGTTTATGAAGCAACTCTGCAGCGTCAAGGAGCATCAGTTCCGTGGATATCCAGACCCAAACCAGCCAGTCCAGACTTTCCAGCCGGTCCAGACTTTTAAGCATAATCAAATCACGATACTGGAAAGTAAAATGGGGTCGATTAATCCAAACGATATGGCGCACAGATATTACCGGTACGGAGACGAAAGTGTAGTATCGTTGGATTTGATCTGCGAATACATCTTCGATATAGAAGGCTACGAAAAGATGATACCGAAACCGGTCTTGAATACTCTTGACGGAAAAGATGAAGATCAATAATGGTGAGCCGGCCAGGAACAAAGGCAAAGTAGGATATTAGATATGATTAAGATAAGCAATATAGGCAGTTTTTTCGAAGAACATGTTGAGAAGATCATTCTGGTGATTGTGGGCCTTGTTTGCGCCTGGCTTCTGATCACGCGTGTGATTTTGAGCCCCAATACGGTATCCTACGATGGCAAAAAATTCAGCCCCAGCGTGATTGACAATTACGTGTACAAGGATGCCCAGGATTTGAGGGAAAAGCTGAACGAGCCACCCGATCAACTGGATCCCTATAAGCCAAAAGTCGATGAATTCCTCGCCCTGCTTGACTCAACGATCAATAATGTAGACACGACGCTGTGGTCGGTGGTTCCTTATGAGCTTGGAGCCGAAGCAGCAGGTATGGCAGGTATCTACAGCCTTCCTCTTATTGGTGAAGTTAACGATGTGGCAGTCGAGCATATTAGAGCGGTGGCTTATGTGCCGCTCGATAAAGTGACCCCGGAGAATCCTTATGACAAAGCCGGAAACGAGCCGAATGATATCGATCTTGTAACAGTGGAAGCTAAGTTTGATATCGAGCAATTATACGATAAGTTCAATGAAAGTTTTTTCGAAGACGTCGAAGAACAATGGGCCGACCCATGCCTTGCAAAGCCGATTTTTGCTGCCGTAAACTTACAAAGACAACAATTGAACAGCGATGGTACATGGAGCGATTGGCGGGATGTGCCACGAACGATAATTGACGAGAATAGGAAACTTTTTCAAATTATCGAAGATGTTCAAGGTTTGCCGCCGGGTGGTTTAAAGGTGCAGATGCTCCAATTTGATAATAAACAGGTACAGATAGATTTGCTCCAGCCTCAGGCTTATCAAATCGCATCCGCCAAAGAAGAATGGTTTCCTCCGGTTCTGCACCGTAAGTTTCAGGATTTGCAAAGAAAAGAGACGCAGGAAGAGAAGCGTCAGGCCAAAGAAACGGAAAGAGAAGAACGTGAGAGGGGACAGGAGGATAGACGCAACAGGCGCGCCGACTCAAGGACAGGCATCGCAGGACGAACATCTCGTACCGGTTCCGGCTTGTCATCGTCAGGTGGTATGGGGGATATCTATGGAGGTGGAGGTACTAACTCGCAGAGCAGAGACCGTAGCCGGGACCGCCAAACCACCACCGGGAGCTTATCCGAAG
>DAOVMB010000166.1 GCA_030630905.1 Sedimentisphaerales bacterium | reverse complement strand
CCACATCGGCCTTTCCGATGCCGGCGTCAGTCAAGGCTTCGATGCTCGTGGCGCTTGCGTTAATCGCAACAACTCCCGTCTCGGCATACAGCTTATCACAGATTTCCTTATGCTGCTCAATCAATACAACATCATGCTTATTATCCAGCAGGCTACGAACAAGCCCGCCGCCTACCATTCCGCCGCCGGCAACTACAACATACATTATATGCTACCTCCAATCTAAGAAGTCATTGCCGCTCAGCGGCAATTCCACAATTTTTACTTTTTACTTTTGATTTTTTACTTGGATTTTGATCTATCTCCAGGCCTTTCTGGAAAACAGAAGCAAGACCGGCAGGATCTCCAATCTTCCCGCTAACATGCCGAAAATATAAGTCAGTTTCACAACAGGGCGAATGTTCCTCATATCCTCTGCCGATATATAACAAGGCCCGATATTTCCCACAGCGGAAAACATCCCTGAGAACGATTCCCATGGGCCCAGATTTGAAAAAAGAGCGGTAATCCCGCCGCCAACCAGGAGCAGCACCATCCATGTGAAGAACAAAGCAGCGACCCGGCCCACTTCATCTTCGGACACGATTTTATTGTCGATCACTACCCCCGAGGATGCTCTGCCGGGAATTCTCAGCTTGAGAAGCTCGCGGAAGATCAGCTGGTTGAGTATAGCGACTCTCAGTATCTTGAAACCTCCCGAAGTCGAGCCGACGCAGCCGCCGATTACCATCATAACCAGAAATAATTGCTTGGACATCGCACCGAAGAAATCCGAGCCGATATCCCTGGCTACGAAGCCGGTCGATGTGATGATCGATACGACCTGGAATAAACTGTGCCGGAATGTGCGCTCAAATTCGCCAAGATTTATCGCCGTGCCGTCTCTAAACAGAGCGCCGAAAGCACCGGATTTATAGAGATGGTCGATGACTATGATAGTGGTAAAACCAGCGATGAGCCGCCACCAGTAGCGAATCTCGGTATTATCCCAGAGGGCTTTGAAGTCTCTCGTTAAAACGCGGTAATGTACGAGAAAGTTGATGCCGCCAAGCATCATCAAAAAGATAAGGGTATATTCGATCAGCCGATAATTGGGGTGGTTTGTCAGGCGATAGAATGCGATGCTGCTGTCATGCGGCGAAAAACCGCCCGTGGACAAGGTGGTCAGGGCGTGACAGACGGCGTCAAAAACCGGCATCTTCTCGATGACAAGAATCAGCACAGCCAAAGCTGTGAACACCGCATATATTGCCCAGAGTATCCGAAGGGTGTGGAATAATCCCGGCGCGGGCCTGACCGAAGAAATCTTATGGCTCTCGGCTCCGAACATGTGGTGGGCACCGCCCGACTGGAAAATAACCATCAGGAAAAAGGAAAGTATCCCTATGCCGCCCAGCCACTGCGTGAGCGATCTCCAGAAAAGGATACTCCTCGGCATATTATCCAGTCCGGAAAAAACGGTAAAACCGGTGGTCGTAAAACCACTCATTGCTTCAAAGTAGGCATCGAAATAATTCAAACCGACTGCAATGACGAACGGCAAAGCTCCAATCGCTGAAGCAAAAAGCCAGCCGAGAGCGCACAAGAGCATGGATCCGGTTGTATCGAGTGTTTCCAGCTTAAACTTGTTGCGAAATACCAATCCAAGAGAAAACGAGATCAGGGACGTAACAACAAAAGCAGTAGCGGTAATCCAGCCGTCACCCATTTGTCCCCGGTATATGAGAACGACTATCAGCGGAAATAAAAGAATAAGTCCTAATATTTCCAGCAGACCCCCAATGAAATGCAGGATGCAATTAATTCGTCGAAATCCATTTCTCATCTGTTGACCCGCAGTTTATCGATATCGATGCCAATCAGGCGTCTGACCCATTCGACAAGCTCAGGGCATGATTATAATCTCACGGCAAAGTATTTCAAGCTATTTAGCCGGTCAATATCGAGAATCGACCGGTATAAAAAGATTTATAATGTATTTTTGGGCTTTTATCTTTCCACTTTTTCTTTATAATGAGGGACAACCAATCCACATTAAGCAATTTAAGGAGAACTGTTATGAAGAAATACAATTTGATCATTCTGGTGGTTTTTTGCCTGGTGGCAAGTGCATTACTTGCCGGTGCTGCCGGCACAGGCGGGGCAAAAGGTGACTTTACCCGAACCACAATCGACCTCGGTATCGTGGTAAGCAACGTAGAAAAAGCGGCACAGTTTTACAAGAATGCGATCGGATTCACCGAAGTATCCGGCTTTAACGTCCCGAAAGAGATGGGAGGAGATGCCGGACTGAGCGATTACCAGGCTTTTCAAGTACGGGTACTGGTGCTGGGTGACGAACCAAACGCAACTAAAATCAAGATTATGGAATTCCCCGAAGCGCCCGGCAAGAAGACAGATAACCGGTTCATCCACTCAAGCCTGGGATTCAGTTACCTTACGATCTTTGTCTCCGATACGACAGCATCTGTCGAGCGGGCAAAGAAAGCCGGGGTCGTTCCGGTAAAAGAGCCATACCAACTGGGCACAGGCAATTCCTACCTGACTCTTCTCAGAGACCCGGATGGTAATATTATCGAACTGGTGGGACCCAGGAAGTAATTGCTGCCGGATCGACATCTTGGATTTATGTTCGTAAAAAAGCCTCCAGGCATAACTTTAGACTTTCAGGTTGAAACCTGGTCTTTAGTGTGAAATGAATGGGAGCAAACGTCCAATGGGCGATACCAAACGATTTAAACAGCTCATCGAGAGCAACGATTCCTGTATATCCATCGTAACACATGAAGAACGCTACGCATTGGACATAATACGCCAGGTAGCACTTGACCTTAAGTGCAACCTTTGGATTTGGTCTGTCACCGGCGGCGTCAAAGAGGGCTTCCTGGCGGACAGTCCTTTCATTGCCGAGACTGAAACGCCAACTGCCGGCCTTCGTTACCTTGCTGAAGCAAAGCAAGACTCTATTTGTGTCGCCCTCGACCTCGCCGGACATCTTAAGGCATGCTCGGTACTGCGGGGCATGCGTGACCTGATTGACCGTTTCGGGCAGAACGGCAACACGCTCGTGATGATCGACTGTGACGATACACTACCTGAAGTGGTGAAGTCTTATACAAGACATTTTGAGATTTCTTTTCCAAGCCAGCAAGAGCTGGTAAAAATTGTCCGCGACACACTGCAGCATTTCCATCGCAAAACACCCATCGAGATTGGTATCACAAAAAAGGGCCTGGATACGATTGTCCGCAACCTTCGGGGGCTTACCCGCCGTCAGGCTGAACGGATTATTGCCTATACGGTCATTGAGGACAGGCGCTTCGATGATAATGATATAAACAGGGTCATTGCAAGCAAGCGAGGGATGATCCAGCGTGGGGGCCTGCTTGGGTACGTCGAAACACCTCTGGACCTGAGCGAGATAGGTGGAATGAGACAACTGAAAAAATGGCTGAACCAGAGAAAAGGCGCATTCAGTTCCAAAGCCGAGAAGTTCGGCCTTGAAGCACCTAAAGGAGTGCTCATGCTCGGCGTGCAGGGAGCCGGTAAAAGCCTCTGCGCCAAAGCCATTGCAGCCGCCTGGCATCAGCCGCTCCTGAGAATGGACCCCGGCGCTTTATACGCCAGCTTCATCGGTGAATCCGAACGCAACCTCCGCGATGCCCTGCGCCAGACTGAAATGATGTCGCCGGTTGTTCTCTGGATCGACGAAATCGAAAAAGCCTTTGCCTCCGCAGCCAGCCGAAGCGCCGACGGCGGCCTGTCACAAAGGATGTTCGGCACACTCCTTACATGGATGCAGGAGCACGAAGCACCGGTCTTCGTCGTGGCAACAGCCAATGACATCGGGGCTTTGCCTCCCGAACTTTTACGCAAAGGTCGATTCGATGAGATATTTTTCGTTGACCTGCCCAGCCTAAAAGTACGAAGAGAGATATTTGCGATTCATCTGCGTAAACGCAACCGAGATCCAAGTAAATTCGATCTCGGAGAATTGTCCAAAGCATCCGTAGGTTATAGCGGCTCTGAAATCGAACAGGCGGTCGTCTCCGCACTCCATGAAGCATATTCTGAAAAAACGGGTTTGACGACTGATCAGATTTTATTGGCTATAAGGAATTCGCCGCCGATTTCGGTGACACTGGCAGAAAGAGTCCAGGGCTTGCGGGCGTGGGCCAAAGATAGATGTGTCCCGGCTGATTGAAAAACAGAGCCGTTATCTTTAGGCTTTTCCATTTATGATTTTCTCATTATAATAGAGCAATTAAGTTACCCCAAATAGGACAAGGACAAACGATATGGGAAAATACAACGTATTGGCAGTGCCGGTCCTGAGCCTGCTCGTGCTTACAGTTCTTACCGGCTGTGTAGAACGCCGTCTGACAATCAATACCAAGCCCCAGGGGGCGGTAGTCGCATTAAACGATGAGGAAATCGGCGAGTCTCCTGTTTCAGTCAACTTTAACTGGTACGGCGATTATTGCGTCAGGATCAGCAAGGAAGGCTACGAGACATTGAATACTCACCGAGATTTGAAAGGCCCCTGGTACGATCATTTTCCATTCGATTTCTTTGCCCAGATAGTCAATCCGAACAGAATCGTAGATTCATACGAATGGACATTCGAGCTTTCGCCCGGGCGGCAGATCAGCCGGGATGAATTAATCCAAAACGCTCAGGAATTGAAAAATCAACTGTAATAGAGGTGTTGCACTTGAAGCTAAAGATTCACACTCAAATTCTTATTGCCATCGTCCTGGGAATCGTGGCTGGAATTCTGCTGGGGGAAAAAACCGTCCACATAAAGATTGTGGGGGACATGTTTATTCGACTGCTCAAAGCAATTATCATACCTTTGATTCTGTCCTCGATGGTAGCCGGCATTGTAAGTCTCGGCGATGTTCGCAAATTGGGCAGGATTGGCTTGAGGACATTTATTTATTATACGGCCACAACTACTCTGGCCGTGGGCGTTGGGCTTCTTTTAGTTAATCTGATGAAGCCCGGGGTCGGCGTGGATATCGGGGCCGAGGCGGCAGTCGATTTGTCCGGCAGAGAAGTACCTTCGGTAGTTTCCATCGTCAGGGACATTATTCCGGCAAATATTTTCGACGCCATGGCAAAGGATAAAGTGCTGTCGGTTATATTCTTCTCTCTGCTTTTAGGTGTTGCTATCAGCAGCATCGGGGAAAAAGGCAGGCCGTTAGTGACTCTCTTCGAAACCTTCAATACGGTTATGATGAAAATTACCGACTGGATTATGCGCCTGGCGCCTTTCGGAGTGTTTGCCTTGATGGCTTATACGATCGGCTCCATGGGATTGTCTGTCATTAAGCCTCTGATAGTGTATATGGCCACGGTGGTTCTGGGCCTGACCATACACGCCTGCGTGACGCTGCCAATTTTATTGAAGACTCTCGGTAAATATTCGCCCTTGAAATTTATCAGAGATGTTTTCAGCGCCGTGGCTACCGCTTTCAGCACGGCCAGCAGCGCAGCGACACTGCCGATTACAATGGATTGCCTGCAGGAAAACACCGGCATATCCAATAAGGTAACGAGCTTTGTGCTGCCCCTGGGAGCTACGGTGAACATGGACGGCACGGCTTTGTACGAGGCGGTCACCGCGATGTTTGTCGCCCAGGCATACGGAATCGACCTTAGTATCGGCCAGCAACTGATAATCATGCTCACGGCAACGCTTGCATCGATAGGGGCCGCCGCTATTCCAGGCGCCGGACTTGTCACTATGGTAATTGTGCTTAAGGCCGTGAATCTGCCGCTGGAAGGCATTGGAATGATTTTAGCCGTGGAAAGAATATTAGACATGCTTCGAACGGCCGTAAACGTATGGGGTGACGCCTGCGGTGCCGCGGTAGTAGCCCGATTAGAAGGCGAAAATGTGAATTATAAGCCCATGAGCAAATAATCCACGATGCACAGGGCGTTATAAGAGACTCTGGCAGTGGGTAAGAACGGACAATTAAACGTCAGGATCACCGGCCAGTCTTGACTTCTGGAGAAAGTATGACAGGCTATAGACTGCCATTCCGACAAAGTACATGTAATATCGTAGACTATCATCGAGATGAAAAATCTTTGTTAAAACAGCAGGGCAAAACAATATAAGCGATGCAATAAGAAACAGCGGAATCTCATACCATTTATTCTTCGTTATAAACCAGCCCTGGACTGCATT
>DAOVMB010000363.1 GCA_030630905.1 Sedimentisphaerales bacterium | reverse complement strand
TAACTTTTGTTGATAGACCTCCACCGCCATTCTGTGATACTCTTTTTTCTCGGCTTCGCCGATTTGTTCTAATATATAATCGGCCAAAATCGCATGATAAATCCGCTTGCCGTATCCTTCCTCACGCAGTAGCCCTTGAAGATAGCTGTCTTTTTGCAGACGTTTTCTATCTGTAGCATCCAGGCCACTAACATTCTGCACAACTTCATCCGGCACACCCACCTCCAGAATCGCATACGCCACAAACAGTCGTTTAGCTTCCTCGCCTTTGCTGCATATGCCGCGCCATTGCGCCCCTACTACTTCATCCTCTGTCAAGTACTTCGCAAGATCTTCCACCCGCATCGTTGTGTGTGCCATAAGATCGGCTACTCCACCAATCGTATAGGGCTTTCGGTCCGACTTTCTTATTAGTACCTTAACTGCATCAGCAACTCCAACCTTTTCGCTCATGGTTATCTCAACAAGCTCGTCAGCAGTTTCATCGTCAAATCGACTGAGTTCTCCTTCCGGAATTCGAACCACATTGTTGCATACTTCGAGTCCCTCTCCTCCGATTAGAATGCCCTTCAGACGCTGTGGAAAAAGAAACTTCACCTTTGCTGGAAGTTTATCGATCACAAGACCCCACGAATAGTCACTTTTTTCCTGCATATACTTTTCCGGGTCAATAATGAAAATAGCACGTCCTTCATCCGGGAGACTATCACTCAATCGTTGTAATACTTCGATAATCTGGTTTCTTACATTTCCTGCCTTGTCACGTTCTGTTAAACTGATGACCAAGTTCCCAACCGCTTTGACTTGCGAGCCTACGATGGGGATCAATCCTCCCACACCAAACATCGCTGCAAGTTTTTGCTTGTTCTTCTCGACAAACTTCTTGGCTGTGCTTCGGACAGACTTAATTGCATCTGCCGCATCATTCATAATCTGGGCCATAATGGAATTGGGAGGATCCGTCGGTGTGACTTCATAACGCAAGGAAAAACATTTTAAATCCGGACTATTCTCCGCCCTCCGCACCGCCTCATTGACAAGCCAGGTCTTTCCCATGCCAGTCTGGCCGACAACCAAGACAGCTTGGCCTTGCGGGTCTTCGAGAACCTTTTTGAATTGCTCTAATTCGGCCTTTCTGCCGACAAATATCTTGTCCGCAATCATATCTCAGTTCCAGTCAAACTAAATCTGCATAACAGTCCATCCCCAACCCATTCGACTTCGCTCAGGGGAGCGCTGTGCTTGAGGCTGCCACCCATTGCATCACGAGATACGAGCATCAAATAACGAGCATCAAGCATCAAGTATCGAATCACTTGCTTTCCAGTCGTTCCAGCGTTGTTTTTGCGACACGCTGTACGTAGTTGTCCGAATCTTTTTGAGCAGCCTTAATCTGCGGCAGGAGCGGGCGGGCTTTTTCACCGATTTTGTTCAGGGCGATAATCGCATACAGCCTCGCCTTGTCTGTTTTGTCGTTCAAACCTGCGGCCAATACCGGCAGGGCCTCCCGTTCCTGGCCCCAGTCGCAGAGCGCGTGAGCCGCGGCGATGCGAACGACTGCCGCCGGGTCCTTCAGGGCCTCTCTGAGGAAAGGTCTTGCCCGCTCTATGTGTCTGCCCTTGGGATTATTGTGCAGGCCGACAACCGCCCAATAACGAACAGAGGCGTACTTGTCCTTCAGAGCTTCAATGTAAGGACCGTTTTCGCCGGAACCGTCCAGTTCCTTTATCCTGCGGAGCCGGTTGAGCATGTCCGTTTGGTCGAGCTTGTTCCGCCAGTGCTGATTGTCCCTGGCCGGTGTCTTGGGCGGTTTCGGCCCTGAGACCTTGTCGTCGAATCTGAACCTGACTTCGCCGCTGTCTTTGAAGCCTATGCGGCAGGCTTTGGCATGTAGCACTTTGCCCTGCGTGAGCCATACGGATTTTGTATATAGCCTCCAGGCTGAATTGGTTTGGCCATCGCCGCTGATTCTGTACACAATTGAGGCCCCGGCCGTGGGGCAGGCGATTGTTACGCGGCGCGCAGCTTCACCCGGCTGCCATTTGGGCGCCCAGAATATCGGATCTGCCGTATTTTGGTACTTGCCGCCGGGGCGTTTCATTTCGTCGAACTCTGGCTCCGGGATTAGCCCCATATCGTGAGTCTCCCTGACCCATTTGGCGTGGATTACGCGCATCCGCCGGAGCACATCCTTATATTTCGGATCGCCCGCCAGGTTTTTGACCTCGTGCGGATCGGTGGCGGTGTCGTAGAGTTCCTCGACTGGTTTGGTCTCTTCGAAATACTGCTTCTGCGGGCCTTTGAGCTTGCCCTCGGCGTTGAGCCGCCGCATTTCCTGCATTGTCGGCATCTGGTTCATATAATTAATATCCTGGCCGCGTGTTACATACCACATGTAGTTACGAATATATTTATAGCGTTTGTCACGCACGGCACGAATCAGATCGTACGCTTCGTCCATCCGGTCGCGGGCGGCGAAGATATATTCGCGCGGCTCGGCCTTCTGGCTGCCGAGAAATGCCTGGCCCTGTATGTAGTCAGGGATTTTGATGCCGGTTAACGAGAGCATCGTCGGGGCAAAATCTATAAAGGCGACTAGGTCGTCATTAACGGTGCCGGGCTTGACCGCATCGGTATGGTCCGGCATTGCGACCTTCCGCCATTTCTCCGGCACGTGAATAATCAGCGGAACCCTGAGACCCGAATCGTAAATCCATCGTTTGCCCCGCGGCAGGCCGCGCCCGTGGTCGCCCCAGAACCAGACGATCGTGTTCTCGGCCAGGCCGTCGTCTTCAAGCTGTTTGAGCACGTCAGCGACCTGCTTATCCATCAGTGTGATAATGTCGTAATACTGTGCCCAGTCCCGCCGAACCGCTGGCGTATCAGGATAATAGGGAGGCAGCACTGCTTTGGCCGGATCGTGTTTTTCGTGCGGCTTCAGGCTCGCCAGGCGCTTCAGCATTGATTTACTTCTGTCGCGAATCTTGCTTTCATGCGAAATCGTGAAATTGAGAATAGCGAAGAACGGCTGATCTTTGCCGCGATTACGCCAGTGGGCCTTACGGCTGCTTTCGTCCCAGGCGCTTGCCGGCGGGTCAAACTGGTAATCGGTCTTGGAATTATTCGTGCAGTAGTAACCTTCCGCCCTGAGGTATTCGCTGAAGCATTTTATGTATGCCGGTGGTACGCCCTTGCAGCGCATGTGGTTGGTCCCGAGAGTGGTCGGATACATGCCGGTAATGATGCCGGATCGCGTCGGGGCACAAACTCCGGAGTGCGAGTACACGTTTGTATAGCGGACGCCCCGGGCAGCGAGTTTATCGATATTGGGCGTTACAGCGTAACTGTCGCCGTAACAGCCCAGATCGGGATTGATGTCTTCAGTGCTGATCCAGAGGATATTCGGTTTCTGCGGGCCTGCCGTCTCGGCGGCATTCAGGGGGATTTGGGGCAGTGCCATCGCGGCGGCTGAGCCGGCAACAACCTGCATGAATCGGCGCCTGTTCATATCATCTTTGGAACTTGTCATGAATGTTACCTCCACATATCAAATGTTCAAAGCGATTTGATGATTATTTTCAATGTAAATGCTTATACACAGGCCGGACAGTTACCCGTTCCGGATTCTTCGTTAGATTCTCATTATAGCCATAAGGAGTTGGCAGGCAAATCAAATCCCAATGAGCTGCGTTGGCGGCCCTGAGAGATGCTTCTGATTTGACGTATGAAAAAAATATCAGTAGTATATGGTTTGAAAGTGGAAGGTCCCGGAGGCGGCAACGTTGGCCTGTCTTTTGACTGCTTGTGTTGCCGGGACATTCTTTACAAAAAAGTCGATTCTCCTGGGAGAATGATGATGTTCGTGAAATATTTAAAAGATTGCCGGG
>DAOVMB010000310.1 GCA_030630905.1 Sedimentisphaerales bacterium | reverse complement strand
GCAGGCTCACCTGCGGTGGTGGTACACGATGATCCGGCCGCGGCGAACATCGACACATGGACCGAGTGGGTTATTCCGCTCCAGGTTTTTGCCGATCAGGGCATCAACCTGACCAACGTTGACAGGATTGCTATTGGTCTTGGAACCCAGGGCAACATGACGATCCCAGGCGGTTCAGGCAAGATGTACATTGACGACATCAGCCTGTATCTGCCGAGAGAGGCTGCTGAGTAGTGTGCCTCGTCTTCGCTCGGCATGAAGGCTTTCTTCACCCTGAGCGAAGTCGAAGGGCGGGGCATACACCAATCAGTTTGGTGTATGCCCCTTTTTTGAACGTTGCCAAGCCGGACACTCATTTTATTCTCCGAGTTTCTCAGATTCAAGCAATATGGCCCAAAAAGATTGATGGGACATGATAATACGATTATACTGCTCGTGATAGCTATGCGTAAAGAAAACACACTTAAGAAACTTGAGCGGATGAGAAAAACGCTTTCTCATCAGGAGCCGGATCGGGTGCCGATTAGCGACTTTTTCTGGGGCAGCTTCATTGAACGATGGCGAAAAGATCTCGGATTAGCCGACGATGCCAACCCGTATTTTTACTACGATCTGGACTGGATCGTTACTGTTCCGAACATGGACCCGTTAATCCGCTCATTCGAGACTCTGAAAGAAAGCAGCGAAGAAGTGGTCGTCAAGACCGGTTTCGGTGCGATAATGCGCAAGAAGTTCGACGCTCCGATGCCGGAATTTATAGAATTTGAGACCGACACAATTGACAAGCTCGAAGCACTCAGGTTCGATGATCCTCATGACAGACGACGTTATTATGAGGCTGGCGACAATCAGATTGCAGGTGTGGGAGACGGTTTTGAGCGGAACTCGCCGGCGTGGACGGAAACGGTCATATCTCTGCATCCGGATTTCCCGGTCTTCGGCAGTATAATCGAATGCAACGAGTGCCTGACGCGGCTGATCGGCCCGGAAAACAACATGCTGTGGATCGGCATGTACCCGGAACGTATGGGCAAGATTATCAACCGTATCGGTCAGTTCTACCTGGATTGTACAAAGGCCCAGATCGATGCCGCAGATGGTTTGCTGGATGGCTTTGTGATATGGGGTGATGTGGCTTACAAAAAAGACATGTTTTTTTCGCCCGATTATTGGCGCATGTATTTCAAGCCCTGGGTGAAGGCAATGACCGAATATGCTCATTCAAAAGGCTTGATGGTGATATATCATGGCTGCGGTAATATTAACAGGATACTCGACGACTACATTGAAATTGGCATCGACGCCATCAATCCACTGGAAGCCAAGGCGGATCTTGACGCCGTGGACCTGCGTCGTAAATACGGCCATAAACTCGGTATCTGTGGAAACAGTAATATCCAGATATGGGAGACCGGCGACGAAATGAAAATTCGCAAAGAAGTGCTCAGAAAACTCAATGCGGCCAAAGGCGGCGGCTATATTTTCCAGTCAGATCACTCTGTTGCCGGCAATGTATCAGGGCATACTTATGACTATATCGTAAAGCTGCTGCGCAAGTATGGGCAATACCCCTTAAATCTTGGCGAATATGAACTGTAAGGATCCAATATCCTCTATTCACAAAGAATTCACAATATAAACTGACAAGATACATGATATCCGACTCTGATAATATTGGCATTGCTCTGAGGATGAAAGGCGTGTCGAAAAAGTATCCCGGCACACTGGCGGTGGACAGCGTTGATTTTGAGGCACGGGTAGGGGAAGTTCATGCTCTCATGGGCGAAAATGGCGCCGGCAAGTCCACGCTGATGAAGATACTGGCCGGCTCTTTCAACGACTATACCGGCAGCATTTTCATCGGACAGAAAGAAGTGAAGCTGCACTCTCCGTCCATGGCCAGGGCTTATGGCATCGGCATGATCTACCAGGAACTCAGCCTGGCGCGTCCCATCAGCATCGCCGAAAATCTGCTCATCGGCCGTTTGCCTCGCAAATACGGTTTCTGGCTTGACAGAAATGCGATGGTGCAGCAGGCTTGCCGTCTATGCGACAGAGTTGGTTTGGATTTGGATCCGCTCCAGACAATCGAAGAGATCAGCCATCATCAGTCCCAGCTCGTGGAGATAGCAAAGGTTCTGGGAAGTAATCCATGTGTATTGGTCATGGACGAACCGACGTCGGCGTTGTCACGTGAGGACGTGGGACGGCTTTTCGGAATCATCCGGCAACTTAAGAATCGCGGAATTACGATCATTTACATCTCGCACCATCTGCCGGAGGTTTTTGAGATTGCCGACCGTGTTACGATCATGCGTGACGGCCAGATTATTGACACGAAACCCATAAATGAAGTCACTCCCCCTATGGTCGTACAGATGATGGTGGGACAGGCCATAGATGAGTTCTATGTTCAGCGCAGGCCAAACATCGGTGAGACTGTCCTGGATGTACACAACCTTACACGAAAGGGCTTCTTTCATAATGTGTCATTCCATGCCCGCAAGGGTGAGATACTGGGTGTGGCCGGCCTGACCGGTGCGGGCAGGACTGAGATGGCACGTTCGATGTGCGGCCTGGATCCCCTTGACAGCGGAACAATCGAGGTGGCCGGTAAGCAGCTTCAGCAACATTCGTACTCTACGGCAATGGAACACGGCATGCTGTATCTTTCGGAGGACCGTAAAACGGACGGCCTGTTCCTGCGGCTATCGGTGAAACAGAATATGGTTTCGGCAATAATAGACCGCCACACGCGATGCGGCATATATTCCTCGCGCCATGAGAACGCGAAAACCACAGAGTTGATCAGGAAACTTGACATCATTACATCCTCAACATCGGCTGACGTCAGCAACCTGTCCGGGGGTAATCAGCAAAAAGTTCTTCTCGGCAAGTGGATCGCCGCCGACCCGACCATTCTGGTCCTCGATGAACCCTCTCGTGGCGTGGATATCAAGGCCAAGATGAAGATTCATAAGGCAATAATTGAATTGGCTGATAACGGCCGAGCGATCGTACTTATCAGCTCCGACCTGCCTGAGTTAGTTGGGCTTTCCGATCGCGTGGTCGTGATGCGGGACGGGCATTTGATTTCTGAGATGCAGAAAGATCGGCTTTCCGAGGAATCCGTGCTGTTGGCAATGAATGGAGAACCTGGATGAGACCTGCTGACAAGGCAACAAGCTTATCCCGGCTCGCCGCGATATACGACAGTGCCGGCATCTACCTTGTCGGCCTGCTGCTGCTCATAGCGGGCACATTCGTTTCCGGTGAGTTCCTTACACCCAAGAACCTGATGAACATCCTTAACGCCGTCTCGCTGCTTGGTATCGCAGCGGCCGGCATGGCCTTTGTGACTTATTCCGGCAATATGGCCGACTTGTCTATTCCGTCGATAATGGCCTTTTCCGGGATCATCAGCGTGGCGGCACTGCCCCTTGGATTGGCGCCTGCTCTGGTCCTGGGGGTATCGGCGGGAATGTTAATCGGCGCCATGAACGGTTTTGTCGTGGGGCGATTCAACGCGAATCCGATCCTTTGGACATTGGCTGTAGCGTTCTTCATGGAAGGCTTTATGCGTTTTACCTGGAGCAACACCCAGGTCTATCCCGACATAGAACCCGGTACCGCGGGCGCAGCCTTTATAGGCATTTTTCGCTTGAGCATCGGTCCGTTACCGTTAATTGTTGTGGTTATGGTCCTGATGTTCGTTACATGTCACCTGGTACTGACCAGAACACGTTTTGGGATCGAATCCAAACTTGTAGGCTCCTCGAAGGCCGCTGCAAAAACGACGGGCATCAATGTTCCTCGCGTGGTGCTGATGGACTTTCTCGCAGCGGCTTTCTGTGCATCGATTGCAGGTATATTTCTAACGTCGATGAACAAACTCGGCGTGTTCTATCTGGGCAAGGGGTACGACTTCAAATCGGTTACGGCTGTTGTGATAGGCGGGATGATGCTCAGCGGCGGGCGAGGGAATATGCTGGGAGTATTTGGAGGCGTGCTGGTGATCGGGTTATTGGCCAACATTATGACATTCATCGGCATAAACACGTTTCAGCAGAATATCGTGACCGGGGCAATTTTCATCGCCGTAGTTGGCCTGCACCAGTACCAGCTTCGAAAGCGGGGTAAGGATTATGCATAGACAGGCCGGACAAGCAGAAAAAAGTATGCTCCGCAAACGGTTCGGCAGCTTGCCTGGTTTCCTCAATAATAATCGGGCGCTGTTGATGCTGGTGCTGCTCTTTTCGGTACTGTCTGTGTTTGCTCCAAATTTCTTCTCGGAACATAACGTGACGACCATTCTGAAAG
>DAOVMB010000320.1 GCA_030630905.1 Sedimentisphaerales bacterium | reverse complement strand
GGAACGGCATAATCGGGCGCATGGAACTACAGGCGACCGACAGGATATGGGTCAGCAACGTCCAGGTCTATCCGGACATCCGGAACAAATCGGCCAGGCTGCTCGTGACTACCGGCAACACAGCGAACAAGCAAGTCAGCGGAACGCTCACAATAGCGGCAAAAAGCTGGAACATCAGGCAATGCCACGCCCCGGCAAAAAAGAGCGTCGGCTTCACGGCGTCAAAATCCGAAACCGTCGTGGAAGTCGATTATGCGATGGGCGGTAATGTGCTGCTGTGGGACGAGTTCTCCCCGGCGATGTACAAGCTGAAAATCTCACTTACGGCCGCCGCGGACGACAAAACGTTTAGCAACGAAAAGATCGTCACGTTCGGCATGCGCCAGGTCGGCACAAAAGGAACACAGTTTACCATTAATAATCGCCTTACTTTCCTGCGAGGGACGCTGGAGTGCTGCATTTTCCCGTTGACCGGATATCCTCCGACGGACGTCGAAGAGTGGATGCGGATATTGCGAGTTGCCAAAGCCCACGGCCTCAACCATATACGCTTCCATTCATGGTGTCCCCCGGAAGCCGCGTTCGAGGCTGCCGACCGTCTGGGAGTTATGTTTCACGTCGAATGTCCGGCATGGGCAACGATAGGCAACGGCAAGCCAATCGACAAATACATTTACGCCGAGGGCGACCGGATTCTTAAAGCATACGGCAATCACCCCTCGTTCTGCATGCTCGCATACGGTAACGAGCCGGGCGGCCGCAATCAAAAAAGATTTCTCGGAGCTCTGGTTAATTACTGGAAGGCCAAAGATCCTCGTCGGCTTTACACAAGCGCCGCCGGCTGGCCCATCATCCCCGAGAACCAGTATCACAGCACACCGGGCCCTCGTGGCCACCAGTGGGGCGCCGGCCTGAGCAGCCGCTTCAATGCCAAGCCGCCGGAGACGGCGACGGACTACAGCAGCTTAGTCCAGGAGTATGACGTCCCTATCGTGAGCCATGAAATCGGCCAGTGGTGTGTCTATCCGAACCTGAAGGAAATCTCCAAGTATAAAGGCGTGCTTCGCGCCTTGAACTTCGAGATTTTCCGCGATTCACTTGCCGCTAATAACATGCTCGACCAAGCCGAAGACTTTCTACTCGCCTCTGGCAAATTGCAGGCAATGCTGTACAAAGAAGAAATCGAATCGGCCCTGCGAACGCCCGGCTTCGGCGGTTTCCAACTGCTCGATATTCACGACTTCCCCGGGCAGGGAACGGCCCTCGTCGGCATACTTGACCCCTTCTGGGACTCGAAAGGTTACATCGAGCCGCACGAGCATTACCGCTACTGCTGCGAAACCGTCCCTCTCGTGCGGATGAAAAAACGTATCTGGACCACGGATGAGACATTCGGCGCCAACGTCGAAATGGCACATTTCGGGCCGGCTCCAATCCGGGATGCCGTGCCCGTCTGGTCTATCAAATCCACCGAAGGAGACAACGTTGCATCCGGGCGGTTGCCTAAGATAACGATCCCGCTGGGCAACGGCATTGAATTGGGCAGGATTGAAGCGACGCTTGCAAATGTTGCCGCACCGGCAAAACTTGTGGTGACAGTGTTAATTGAAGGAACGCCATATACAAACAGTTGGGATATTTGGGTATATCCGGCTAAGCTCGATACCCAACCTCCGAGTGAAGTGCTCATCGCCGAGAGTTTTGACGAGCAGGCCCGGACGGCTCTTAAAGACGGTGGGAAAGTTCTTCTTATGCCGCCGCTGAATTCCATCGACAGTGACGTGCCGCCGGCGTTTACGACAATCTTCTGGAATACACAATGGACGGGCCGGCAGCCGCCGCATACTTTGGGGATTTTATGCGACCCGAAACATCCGGCCCTGGCGCAATTTCCCACCGAGTTTCACAGCAACTGGCAGTGGTGGGACCTTGTCACTAAATCCAGATTTATGATTCTCGATAAATTCCCAGCCGAACTACGCCCCATCGTGCAGGTGATTGACGACTGGAACACTAATCGCAAACTCGGCTTGATTTTCGAGGCGAAGGTGGGCTGGGGTAGGCTGCTCGTATCCGGCATCGATCTCAAAAGCAATCTTAACAAGCGCCCGGTCGCCAGGCAAATGCTCCAGAGCCTCCTGAAGTACATGGACAGTAACGACTTTGCGCCCAGGCGCAGTATTGACGCCGAACTTTTGCAGAGCCTGTTCAGAAAGCCCACTTTGTTGAGCAACGCCCGCCTAATAATGGCCGACAGCGAGGCGCAGGGCCACGAAGCGCGCAATATCATTGACGGCAACCCGGGTACGATCTGGCATACCCCCTGGGGCCAAAGTGCCCCGGCGTATCCCCATGAGTTTCGGATCGAGCTTCCGGAGAGCCACGAAATCAAGGGATTCACATATCTTCCCCGGCAGGATATGTCGAACGGCTGGATCGACAAATACCAGGTATATGTCAGTTCAGATGGACAAAACTGGGGCGACCCGGCGGCAACGGGAAACTTCGAGAGAAACCGTAATAAGAGGAAAATTCTTTTTAACAAAAGCAGAAATGGCCGATTCTTCCGCTTCGTAGCACTTTCAGGATTTGACGGGCAGATATTCGCCTCAGCCGCGGAGATAGATCTTATTATCGAGTAGATGAAGTTAAACATGACAAATCAGCAAGTAAATTCATCGATCAATCAGGCTAACTACAACATGGCCTTCATCTGGCTGGTTTGTCTGGTCGCGGCGATGGGAGGATTGCTGTTCGGCTACGACTGGGTCGTGATCGGCGGAGCCAAGCCGTTTTACGAGCCTTATTTCGGAATCACCGACGCAACACCTTTCCTGCGAGGTTTAGCGCAGAGCAGCGCCTTGTTCGGGTGTCTTGCGGGCGCCGTTTTGTCGGGAATAATCAGCGACAAGTCCGGCCGTAAGCGCCTGCTTATTTTGTCCGGCCTGCTCTTTACCGTCTCTGCCGTCGGCACAGCTTTCGCAAGAAATTTTCTTTTCTTCAATACGTTCCGCATTATCGGGGGCATAGGAATCGGACTGGCCTCGAATCTCTCGCCGATGTATATAGCGGAGATTTCTCCCGCAAAAATGCGGGGAAGATTTGTCTCCATAAACCAGCTTACGATTGTGATTGGTATTCTCGCCGCCCAGATTATTAACTGGCTGATCGCCCAGCCGGTGCCGGAAGGAGCGAGCCTGGAATATATCCTTGACTCATGGAACGGCCAATACGGCTGGCGGTGGATGTTCGGGGCCGAAACCATCCCTGCATCCATGTTCTTTCTGCTGATGTTTTTTGTGCCGGAAAGCCCGCGCTGGCTTCTCAAGTACGGCAGGGACGAACAAGCGGCAAGAATCTTGAGCCGGCTCGGCGGCGCCAAATACGCCGCCCCTGCTATCGAGGACATTAAGAAAACCCTTGCCGGCGAAGAAATCGCCCGCGTCAACTTCCGGGACCTGTTTGAGCCGAAGCTGCGAAGGATTGTCATACTGGGCGTTTTCTTAGCCGTGCTCCAGCAATGGTGCGGGATTAACGTGATTTTCAATTACGCCCAGGAAGTCTTCGCGGCGGCGGGATACGGCGTCAGCGGCATTATGTTCAACATCGTCATCACGGGTATTGTAAACCTGTTATTCACGTTCGTAGCGATATATACGGTCGACCGGTTCGGCCGGCGAATCCTTATGCTGATAGGCGCCGGCGGCCTGGCGGGCATCTATGCAATACTTGGCGCCGGCTATTACCTCCAAAGCACGGGAATACATATGCTGATACTGGTAATTTCGGCCATCGCCTGTTACGCGATGTCACTGGCGCCGATTACCTGGGTGGTTATCTCGGAGATATTCCCGAATCGAATACGCGGCGCCGCGATGTCCGTGGTTGTATCCAGTTTGTGGATCGGCTGCACGGTACTGACTCTGACGTTTCCATATCTGAAAGCGGGACTCGGAGCCCACGGCGCGTTCTGGCTCTACGGCGTCATTTGTGTTATCGGGTTCGTTGTGATCCTGATGAAACTCCCTGAAACCAAGGGCAAATCGCTGGAAGATATCGAACGCGAGTTGGTCGACTAAAAACAATTCTTGCAATTCACTGTTCTTTTCTGATATATAAAGGTACGTACTTAAATAACGAATCAGGAACTTGGGCTCTGTTACGCATGATTTGATGACTTGTCATTCCGCACTTGATGCGGAATCCATAGCCTCGAAAGAAATAGATTCCTGCTTTCGCAGGAATGACATTCCTCG
>DAOVMB010000438.1 GCA_030630905.1 Sedimentisphaerales bacterium | reverse complement strand
CGCCCGGCCGCCGCTCCACGTATTGCGAATCGTCGGTGAATGCGGGCCGCCGTATGTCATAAACCATACCGGATATTTCTTATTCCTGTCAAAGTCCGGCGGTTTGACTAAACTTGCTTCCAGCAGAAAACCATCCGACATCTCAATCTGGAATTGCTCGTATGTGCCGAACTGGTACTCCTGGCGATTATAAACGGGATTCGTATCCAGCATCCGTTTCTTTCTTCCATTAATGCCGTACAGCGCAATCTTCGCCGGCGTCGAATCATTGCTCCATGTATCGATGAAATACCTGCCGTTAGGGCTTATATTGACATTGTGATCGCCGGGTGCTTTCGTCAGGCGTTTGATTTTGCCGCCGTCAATCTTCACGCGATAAAGATTTCCCGCAATGTGAGAATCGCGCGTCCCCGTGACATACATCCAGCCTTTCTCTTCATCGACATGTTCAAGCTGCCTGGCCTCCCACTCGCCTTTTGTCACTGCATGCTTGAGTTTTGCGTCTTTGCCATACAGATACAAATGTTTCCATCCGGTCCGTTCGCTAAACAAGAAAAAAGAGCCATCGGAGAGAAACTTCGGTTGACCCACTTTAACCCATGCATCTGTGGTTTCGCGCAGAAGACGTTTGAATTCACCCCCCCGCTTCGAGGCCGTATTGAAATCGAGCCACGTCTGGGCCCGGTCCTGGACATAGAAAAATATCCGTTTACTGTCCGGCATCCATCCGGCCTTCTTTATCAAATATGTTCCTTCAAGGTATTCATCCAGATCGACCCATCGTACAGTCCCGCCGGCCACCGAGACGATCCCAACTCTCACGTTCGGATTCGGTTCGCCTGCTCGTGGATACGGCGTCTCTTCCACTTTCTGCTTTTTGCCGGTGTTGTTAACGACCGTAAACTCATTGACCGGACAATCATCGAATTGTATAAATGCAATGGCCGAGGAATCGGGGCTCCACCAATACGTCTGCCCGTTGCGATGAAAAACCTCTTCGTAGTAAACCCAGTCTGCCTGCCCGTTCGAGATCAATCCACCTCCATCGGTGGTCAACGCCCTTTCGGTCTGTGTGGCGATATCAACTACATACAGATTTTTATCGCGAACGAACGCAACAAATTTCCCGCCCGGAGCGAAACTACTTAACTCCTCTTGCCCGGGGCTGCTTGTTAATCGAACCGCCGTTTTTCCATCCAATGTGCAGTAGTACAGATCATTTTCATGGTCGATAAGAACCGCACTTCGGTCGGGATTCATTCTATGTCGGGTTTGCTTTGAAAGGGATTCAGCGGTTTTTTCATCCAGGGTGGGCAAACTTCTCAATCCTTTGGCCAGCTCGTTCGGATCGAAAAATAAAACCGAACGTCCGCTTTCGGCGTGCACTTTGTATTGCCGCCCGTCACGGACCTGGAGATAATGCTCGCCGTCTTGAAGCCAGGTTAAGCCCGATACGGGCGAACCCCGGAAACTAACCTTTTCATTCGGATCGTAGATGGTCTCAAACGTAATCGGTTTATTGAACTGGCGTTTTTCTTCTAAAGGGCATACAGAGCCGTGTGTAATCGGCACGTATGAATTTAATATAACAATCGGATAATCCTCCGCTACCCTTAGCCGCCGGATAAGCTTTCGGATGATGGCTTTCTTTTGAGTATTCGGATCCAGCATCTCTTTTATTTTTCCACTTGGCTTTTGATCCGTTTTTACTAAAACCGTGCCGGCCTTAAATCGCTTCGTCTCCTGCCTGTGCTCGGTTCTTAATCTGAATGCTCGACCTCCTTTGGCCTGCTTTTTGTCACGCACGATCCTGTCTATGCGATGCACTTCAACATCCAGCTCGATATCTTCACGAAGCTCGCTAACTTTGATATCTTCCCGCTGCAAGTGTTGGGTCAGCTTCTTATACTTCGCCGGAAAAAGATAAGCATACGGCTGCTTGGGGGATTTCTCCGATTCCTGTTCGGCTTGCAGCTTATTTGGATTTGGCAGGACAAGAATCAAAAAGCCGCTGAGAATCAAAGTCTTTAATATGAGATTAATCGCTGATAAGTTCTTTCCTCGCATCATTATCTAACCTTGTCCTTATCAAATTCATTCATGATATACACTTCTGTGATTTTTAGCGTTTATTATATCCTGATAGTCAGTACAAATTCAAGTTTTTGTATACTTACCCGTACATAAAGGAGGCCCCCGGTTTCGGCGTCGATATCGATGAGGAGCTTGCCGCGAAATTCCCGCTGCCCGACCATCCGGGCTACTGGAGCCCCGTGCGCAGAAGCGACGGCACCGCAGTAAGGCCGTAGAAACGATTATGTCCACTATGGCACTGTTCTTCGCTCCTCTATAGACGGCCTCATAATCCCGTCGGTATATTTCTCAAACTTAGTTTTTTTTGAAGTACCTCCGCAGCATAAGCATTAGTTGGTGTAACTATTATTTTTCAGGCAATTACTCAGTTTAGCTTTTGCAATAAAGCTCTTGGAATGCATGGAAATTTTTCATTTTAGCCAATATTGATTACCAAAAGTAAGACCCTTAAATCTGATAAGTTGTTAAAATAAATAGAGTTATGGCTAATGTTAATCGTGAATTGCCGGTACTTTGGAAAAACCCCTAATGTTTGAGGGGTTTTTCCCTTGACTATCTTGGGTTGTAAAGCTATCATACATGAATGTGAAGTGGCTTGAGGGGGATAATGTGTGATGATTAAGTTATGTCTCTCCTCAGGTGGTACGTTATTTTTCTGTGGTTCTTGTTTTAGAGGAGGTTGCGCAATGAGAAACTTAAAATTTTTAGTATTGGTTCTTGCGATTGTTGGTGTCTGCACAGTTGCATCGGCAAATGTATTCACAGAGGATTTCGAGTCCTACGCCGCGGGGAGTGCCATGCATGGCCAGGGAGGATGGAAAGTCTGGGACAACACCGCCGGTGCGGGCGCGCCGACATCCGATTCCCATGCCGTCAGCGGCTCGAATTCGGTCGAGATCATCGGCAGCGCTGACCTGGTGCACGAGTTCGATATCGCAGGCGGCAGATGGGAGCTTACCGCCATGCAGTACATTCCCTCGGGCACCACGGGAACGAGCTTTTTCATCCTGCTGAACACGTACAGTGACGGTGGCTCTAATGACTGGTCAGTACAGACGGAGTTTCATTTGGATACCGGAGCAATCGTTTACTGGCACGGTGGCGCAGCGG
>DAOVMB010000419.1 GCA_030630905.1 Sedimentisphaerales bacterium | reverse complement strand
CAAGTCATCACGTCCGAATGGTCGCCGAATATTGAAAGCGCCTGACAGGCTAACGCACGGGCCGAGATGTGAAAGACCGTCGGCAGAAGTTCGCCGGCAATTTTGTACATATTGGGAATCATCAGCAAAAGACCCTGCAAGGCCGTAAACGTCGTCGTTAAAGCCCCGGTAGCAAGTGCACCATGCACAGCCCCGGCTGCGCCCGCTTCGGACTGCATCTCCGTAACCGAAGGGATCGTACCCCATATATTAGCCTCGCCTTTGGCAGTCCTTGCATCGGCAATTTCCCCCATCAGTGAACTTGGAGTAATTGGATATATTACAATTACTTCGTTCGTAGCGTGCGCCACATACGACGCCGCTGTATTACCGTCAATAGTAACCATTTTACGCTTCATAACTTCTCCACTTTTCTTAAGGTACCAACTAATAATCACTTATATTAAAATGCCCATCATCAGCTTTACCCGCAAATCACGCTCCGGACCTCGGTGCAACCTGATGTATATGGGCAAAAAGAACTAACTACATCGGTTCTATGCGGTGCTCGGGGCACCCAAAATTACACTTATACAACCTTTCGCCGGATTAAGCAATATAAAATTTGCACAGAATTGAATCGCGAAAATAAAGGAGAATTGCACTATATATGTATCGGCAAAAAAGTTACTGCCCAAAACCAAAAAATTCAAGCCATTGTTCGGTTTCGCCCTCGTTCAAGCCCTGCCGTTTCTCTGCCGGCTCTTTTGCCGGCCTTTTCCGGCTCAATTGCTTCTGGACATCATTCCAGAAAACGTCCGATTTCATGGATGTCGCTTTTCTCGTACGCGCCGCCGATCGCAATCTCCGGTCGCTACTAACAATTGTCAATCTTTTTGGTGCCGTGCTCGCACTTATCTTGTCCTCGATGACTGTATCGGCATCGGTTCCCAGTCCGGCAAAAAAGACCTCCAGATTGCTTATATTATCGAATCCGCCTTTATCCGGCGGCCCCGTACCGTCAAAAATAATCTCGCCTTTTTCTCCCGTCAGCGTAAAGTACCTGCCCAAAATCCTGCACAAACCAACATCGCTGATCACTCCGGAATCTTCCTCTGATTTGAAAATTGCGTGCAACAAATTATGGCCGTCAATAATGAACATATTGTATTTCGTATATTGAGGGGGGAAAAAATTAAGAGAAAATCATTCTTTACACTTCTCTATAAGATCGGCAAGATTCTGAACAAACGCTTCGGCTTCAGGGAGCCACGGTAAAACCTGAGATTCTTCAAAACTCACAAAATCCACGTAGTCACCTTCCTGTCGCCGCTCAAAAAGGTCGTTAAAAAACCGAGCTTTGTCTTTAGGCACCTTGTTCGTTTTGACATAATGCCGATTAAAAAGACTTCGTAATCCAGTATGTTTAGTGGAAGACAAACCCTCTCGGATAAGAAGGGCCGAGACAGCATAAAAGCAAGCGTAATAAAGTCGATTCACACACGGATTCCAACGGCCGGCATCGGCCAGAATACGCGCATCCGCGAGTGTTTCGCGTGCCCTCTGGAGACGATATGAAACCAACTCGCCGTTTGATTCGGTCATAATACTATCCCCTCATACTCGACATTTTGACGAAACGGCATATTCTTCCAAAGAGGACTGTTCCATTCTTGTCGGTTGCGTACTATACAGCACAAAACTTCATCCCTCTCCCATTCTATTTCATAGAGGCGATGTCGTATCTTGTCCGTACGTTCATCATCAACAGAGCCATCAAGCAGAACGAGAAAATCCCAATCTGATTGTACTCGTGAATCCCCACGGGCACGGGATCCATAAAGGATGATTTCAGCGTCAGGCTCCATTTCACTGACAGCACGCTTGACCTGTTCTAATAATTCTTCTCGATTCATATATGAAATTACGCTTCGAACCTTATTTCGCCGCCGACGATGGTTTTTTCGACTTTACCTTTGACCTTCCAGCCATGATAGGGACAGTTTCGGCTCTTGGAGTGGAATGTGTTCACGTCAATCTTGTACTCGGCGTTCGGGTCGATGATAGTCACGTCGGCCTGTTTGCCTTTGCCGAGCGCGCCTTTGTCAACGCCGATTATCTTCGCCGGTTTTTCCGTCATCAGTCGAATCAGGCCCGGCCAGTCCAGGATACCCGGCTCAATCAGTGCCTTGACGTATAGGGCCAGGGCACACTCCAGGGATGCGATGCCGAAAGGAGCCGTCAAAAACTCCAACTCCCGCTCGCTTTGCAGGTGCGGCGCGTGATCGGTCGCCAGGGCATCGATAAGCCCGTCGGCAATCGCCTGCTTGAGGGCCTCGACATCTTTGGCCGACCGCAAAGGCGGATTGACCTTGTAGTTCGTGTCATATTCGGCGCAGCATTCCTCGGTTAAAAGCAAATGATGCGGCGTAACCTCGCAGGTAATCGGCAGAGAGTCTTTCTTCGCCTGCCTTATCAGCTCAACCGATCCGGCAGTTGAAATGTGCTGGGCGTGGTAACGAACGTTGGTTTTCTTGATAAGCTGAATGTCACGCCACAGCATTGCCTCTTCTGCAAGCGGATCTAATCCCGGCAGGCCAAGGATTGTCGAGTAATACCCCGAGTTCATCACGCCTTCGCCTGCAATCGCGTCATCCTGACAATGCTGCGCGATAAACACATCGAACATGGCAGCGTATTTCAAAGCCCGCAACATAACGGCTGGATCCTGCACCCCCCTGCCGTCATCGGTAAAACCGACCGCGCCGGCCTCAGCCATAAATCCCATCTCAGCAAGCTCAACACCCTGGAGTCCCTTCGTGATAGCACCCATTGTGTAAACGTGGGTTTTTCTGGTCTGTCTTGCTTTTCGATGGATGTATTCGATATCGGTCTCGCTCTCTATCACGGGATTCGTATTCGGCATACAAACGACCGATGTAAATCCTGCCGCCACCGCAGCCATAGAGCCGCTCGCTATCGTCTCTTCCTCTTCATCACCCGGCTCTCGAAAGTGAACGTGGATATCAATCAGGCCCGGCACGACTAATTTGCCGGCCGCATCGATAACCGTTTCATAGTTTTGAGTTTTAAGTTTTAAGTTTTGAGTTTCTTCTCCAACCTCCACAATTTTCTCATCGACGATAAGCAAATCGCATTTTTTATCGACACCGTTTGCAGGATCTATAACCCGGCCATTTTTTATTAAGAGTTCAGAACTCATAGTATTGTCATTCCCGCGCAAGCGGGAATCCAGTTTTACCACTACTTAATTCTTTTCAACCTCAGCATGTCCCGTTTCTGGCCCAAAAGCAAGAATCTTATATCTGATGTTAATCCCTTGCCACAACTCGATTTTCAGTATTT